>NZ_JADEWU010000003.1:0-191157 GCF_015207485.1 Planktothrix mougeotii LEGE 06226 | reverse complement strand
TTTCTCTCATTTCTTTCAGCAATCTTTCTTTTTGCCCTTTAGATAGATGATTTTTCGCTGGCATTTGGGACTATCTCCGTTGAAACGCTTAATTTTCTATTATACAATCAAGCTGCGTAGCAGCTTATCTCTTGCGGTTTGGGGTGGCTTAGGGCCAATAATAGACTTAAACCACTGGTGATCGCGATCGAGTAAACTAATTAAAGCAATGGGTGTTTTACAAATATAGGTCGCCAGAAGGGTCAGTTGATTAAAATAAGGTTCGGCTTGTGTATCCAACATTTCATAGTGATACAGTGCATCTAATCGTTCTTTTTCGGTGTTGGGAATCAAAGCAGGTATCATAATAGCATCAAGTTTGAGTCAACAGTTGCTATTGTATCTTAATTTTAGTTTTCTAGGACAAATCTCAAGTTTTATGATGTTGAAAAAAAGTTGGATTTTGAAGCGGTGTATAATCGCTTTAACAAGTTTAATGAGTAGTTGGATAACGCTTAACTATTCCCTGCTTCCGCTACAAGCTGAGGTCATTTTTTCTTCTGGTGAAGGTAATGGTTCTTTTGGATTATTGAGTGATTTTGATGGCAAATACTTTTCGGGACAACAACAAATTGGTTATGAATTTTTGATTCGCCAAATTGTTGAAATTGATCAAATTCATTGGAATGGTCAATATTTTCCTGATGGGAAACCTTCAGAGGCTCAATTTTCCATCAGAATTTTTAAAATTGTTGAGGGAATACCCGAAATTACACCCCAAATTAATATGCAGATCAGGGAAGTTCGCCAAACTCAAACGGATATTGAGCGTTTTTCCCATCCTGTTTTTAATTATGTGGGTTTAGTGCAACCCTTTAGATTAGAACCGGGACGTTATTTACTCTCAATTGTTAATAATACTCAGGGTTATTCTAATGATTGGTTATGGATGACGACTGATCCCAAAACTCAGTTATTGAGTGTGGATCTAAAAATATTTTTTCGAGATCAAGATGGGATGGCTTGGAAAAGCGGATTAACAGGAAAAATGTCATTTACAATTTTAGGAAAACCCGCATCCAATTCTAATTAAAAATCCACTAAACCTGAAATTACTCATCTGTGGTTAAGAATTTTTCCAGGGAATAATTACCTAGAATAAGTAACCCAAGAATCAAGCTGAGTTTAATGAACCAAGGTGTAGCAACAAAGAACCAAATCAGACAGGCTACACCAATTAAAGTTGCTAAAAGTTTGGGTAAGTCATCAATTTTCCATTGGGGATTACCAAGACTGACCCAAGCGGCTAGACAACTAATCAACAAAGGAATCAAGTAAATCGGAGCCATTGTTGTTGTACCCTAACAGATCTTATTCATAGTATACTGAATTACCAACTTTGTTCCCACTTCTCCTGATAGACCTCGAAAATTTAACATTTATATATAAAGAAAGAAGCACTTCGAGACCACATCACCTAAAAAACCCAAATTTAACGTTATACTAACTAAAAAAATAGCCCTTGAGTGTTGATCATGTTAGGCCAATTTTTCCATAAACCTACTTCTGATGAGAGTGCTCGCGTTCCACCGGGACAACATTTAAGTAAAGGTTTTCCCGTCTTAACCTATGGGGAAACTCCTGAAATTTCTCTTGAAGATTGGCAGTTAAAAGTTTGGGGTTTAGCCATACCCAAAACCTTTACTTGGTCTGATTTAATGGCAATGCCTAAAAGTAATTTTACCGCCGATTTTCACTGTGTAACTCACTGGTCAAAATTAGAGGTGAAATGGACAGGAATTAAAGTTACTGACTTCATGAAATTTGTTGAAGTTAGCCCCCAAGCCATTCATGTTATGGAACACTGTTATGGAGGTTATACCACTAATGTTTCAATGGAGGATTTCTTACGAGAAGACAACTTTTTTGCCTATGAGGTTTTTGATGAACCCTTACCCCCTGATCATGGTGGCCCCCTGCGGTTAGTGGTTCCCCATTTATATGCTTGGAAAAGTGGAAAATGGATTAATGGATTAGAATTTATGGATCATGAGGAGTTGGGATTTTGGGAACAAAATGGTTATCATAAAAGGGGGGAACCTTGGGCAGAAGAACGCTATAGTGATTAATTTCAACCCTTAAGCATTATCGGGTCAAGGTAGGGTTGTAATTTTGGCAATCCTACTGATAAACTAAATTAGATATAATGATTAAAGTGCCTCTCTAAATTACCCTTGACTTTTATGAGTTTAACCAAAACCGAAGCCAGACAACTGTTAGAACGGATGATTTTTGATAATGAACGTCCACGAGACTGGGTACAGGATGTTTGGGATATGAGCCCCATGTTAGGAGAAAATGCAGCTAAACTTCTCGATGCTTTTGATATGCTCATTGACTGTTGTTCTGAAGAAAAACTAGAGAATTTAGTTCAAAGTTTATATGCAGAACGTTTAGAATAAATCAGAAATCAACCTTTTCTAAGCTGTTCAGGATTTTGAATGAATCTAATATCTGAGAGTCTTTCTAACTCTAAAGTTTCCCCTTGGTTAACACCCATTGCTTATCTTTTATGCAGTGGTTTGGTTGTACCCTTCTATTTTAAAACGATTGAAATTGAGGGTCAAGACTATTTACCCCGAACAGGTGCAGTGATTTTAGCCCCCACTCATCGTTCCCGATGGGATGCAATTTTATTAGCTTATTCAGCCGGACGTTGGGTAACGGGAAGAGACTTAAGATATATGGTTTTATTAGAACAAACTCAGGGGTTTCAAGGGTGGTTTATTCAACGGTTGGGGGGGTTTCCTGTTAACCGAGATCACCCTGGAATGTCCAGTATTCGCTATAGTATTGAACTGTTAAAACAAGAACAAATTTTAGTTTTATTTCCCGAAGGACATATTTTTTTAGAAGGGGATATTCATCCCATTCAACCCGGAGTCGCTCGAATTGCATTACAAACGTTATCCCAAAAACCGGATTTAGATTTAAAAATTGTTCCTATTAGTATTCGTTATGATCGCCCTGCACCGATTTCTCAAGGATCTTCTGTTAAAATAAAAATTGGAGAACCAATTCAGGTTAATAACTATACAGAACAATCTTCTAAACAAGCAACAAAATCTTTAACTTCAGATTTAGAAACAGCCCTTAAAACGTTATATTATAGATGATTAATTCTCTGTTTTACACGGGTACACCCCCAAAAACCCGGTTTCTCAAAGAAACCGGGTTTTTAATCCCTTGATGTCATTTTTAAGCTATTTTATATGAAATCTTTAAATGTTTGCTACGCATCTTTCCCCTGTAGAGAGGTTGCATGCAACCTCTCTACAGGGGGTTTAGGAGATTATCTGTAGTATCAATTTTAGGATTTCATATTAAAAACTGATTTAAACTAGCTATATATTGCTTAATTAAAGGTAAAATAGTATAACAATTACCTTGTTGTTCGATTAAACAACGTCGGAGTAAAGATTGAATGGCGTTGAGTAAATCTGATGAAATAATTCTGCTATTTTCTAACAATTTAACTAAACTAACCGGATTATTTTCTACTACTAATAAAGACAGCACTTGTTTTTCTGTCTCTGATAAGCGATCGCATTGTTGCTGTAAACTCTCTTTCACCTCTTCGGGTAACAATAGGGTATCTTTCAATAATACCTCAGTTGCACATCCTCCCAACTCTTGGATCAAATTTGCTATACTTTTTAACCAGAAGGGATTACCTTGATAAGGTTGAATAATTGTCTCAAAATTCTTAATTTCAGCTAACCCATAATCTCTAAATATTTCCCGTATAGCAACAAGATCTAAACCTGTCAGTTGTAAAGTCCGAATTACAGAATTTTCGCTTTTAACCTCTGTTACTTCTCTCGGATGTTTCCAACCGATTAACAGAAAACAACTTTGATGGGATAATTCTTTAATCTGTTTAAATAAAGTTCGATAGTCTTCATATCCGGGTTTGTATTTTCCCGCTAATTCTCCGCTACTAAAAAGATTTTGAATATTATCTAAAATAATTAAACAGCGATGTTTTTGCAAATATTTAATTAGGGGTAAAGCTTTCGGATGAGGTGCTGATAAATCTAGTTCTTCTGACTGCGAAAAAAATTCGATTAAGTTAGTTTGAAGTTCGGCTAAAGTTGGGGATGAGTCAAAATTGCACCAAATTACAGACTCAAATTCATCTTTAATTTGTTGAACTAATTGCACCGTTAATGCCGTTTTCCCCATCCCACTAATACCCGTAATGGCAATCAAACGACAGCGTTGTTGTAAAATCCAATTTGTCAAGGTTTCTAATTCAGGCGTGCGACCATAAAAAGCACCCAAATCAGGCATTTCACTTAAATCATAACATTGGTTTTTAGATTGTTTAGTGTTATAAATATTCTCATTTTGCTGATAGGAGTTGGGTATATCTGGCGGATGTCTACTTTCTCCACAAATATTAAAACTATGATTAACAGTTTGTCCAAAGTTGAAAAAATTAGCGTTTTGTAACCTCTCCATCGTGGCTCTAAAATTCGATTTACTAATATCTTCCCCTAGTTCCTCTGAAAAAATCTGCCATAATTTTGACCCCGCATTCCTAACATTACTTTCAGAGCAATCAAAGTCCTTGGCAATTTGTTTATACGTTTCATGTTGTAGAGTTCCCCGCAATACCGCTTCCTCTAAATCATCAAGATGCTGGCCTGTTTTAGCAAATACTATTTTATCAGCTACTTTTAACATTTCTTTAAGATTCATTACGGCTAGGACATACAAGACTTTTATGTATTATAGCGCACCTTTACCGACTTTCTTGAACTATTTTGTATATTTTTGTATAAAAATAGATCTCAATAGAATAAAAGCGGGTAAAAACTGTTGGCAAAATTGAACATTTTTGACCTAGACAATACTTGAGCTTGTCAGGGATAATAATAAGAATATTAAAGCGCAATTTAAGGGATTAAACGTTTGCTGTCTTACACCCTTTAATAGCTTTATAGATTGCATTTGCAATCTAATTATAAGTTCAAAAACTAATTTGGACTGCGCGAATAAATTTAGATACATGGCATTTTTTATCATGCTTGACAATATATGGACTTGGGCTGATATAGTCTCACTTTCCGCAGGATTTGTCTTATTTCTGATGACTGTTTGGATAGGAAAAAATCAAGAAAGATCCGTTTATCTAATCAGAGATCTTACCAAAGAAATTAAATATCTTCAAACTGGACTATCAGGATTAGAAATATATGAAAAAATTGGTGTGATTGAAAAGGGAATACACAGACTTGGGGAAGGAGAAGCTAGTTCAGCATCAGCATTGCTTTATGACTGTTTATCCTTATTGCCAGTGTTGCAATTTTGTGAGAAAGATCTTGCTATTGATTATGCTGATAACCTCCTGCTTGAATCTTTAAGATTATTAACACATTATGATTCATGTGGTGGAAAACCATTAGCTGCGATTTTAGTTCGGAGGTCATTAAAACAAATTGATAAACTTGATAAACTTGATAAAAATCAGATCATTAAAAGCAATAAAAAACAAAAAGTTTTGGGTAATTTTATAGCTAATATAGATACACTACTGTTACAGCCGACATCAGATAATAGATCTAATTACAACAGGTTAAGTCGGCAAATAGAAAGTTCTATAGCAACATATTTATATGAATTAAAATCTACAAATCCTCAAAGAATGAAAGAAATTTGTGATCAGTTTTTACAAGAAAATACGGTGATGAGACTTTTAGATTTAAAGAATAGAAAAGACTACGAAATTATAGAATTGCTAAACTCCTCAAACCAAAAAGATTAAATTATTATTATGACATCAACTGAAATTCCTTTTTTAATCTTCCAATCATTTTTTCATACTTCAATCAGAATTCAACTGAATTGGCAGAGGTTAAAAATCGAAAAAGCTACTGTTAAAATTAGTATTTTTGATCAATTAGAAAATCCTTCTGCTTGGTATTTGCCCTGGTATTTCAATAATTTACATGAGGAAGTCAGCTATTTAGCATCAAATGCAAATCCACTGACACTCGCTGATATTCCTAAAGCTATAAATCGTCTTGATAGTGGACGTAGAGATAAAATTCAAGAGCTATTAAATAGATTCATAAATGCTAATCCAGAACCTGTTCAAATTGTGATTGCCGCATACGCATTACCAGATGGCAAACATTTGATCATGGATGGAAATCATCGTTCTTCTGCTCTGATTCTTGCTGGAGTTAAAGCGAGATTAATGGTTTTTGAGATTTGTGGGCCAATTGACAAAGAATTAATTCCAGATTTGTGTCATTGGAAAAACTAGAGCTTGTGTTTCTGAACGTAGTATATAAGAAGGCAAAAACAACAATGTGGGAAACAAGACTTAATGTTATATATTGCACTAACTCTGAGGATATTGAATCTCAATTTGAAAGCTTAATGCTTCATTTGAGGTTGGCTAGAATCAATATTGTTAGTGATGGACGCACATCAGTCTGGAAAAGTGCGACAATTAAGGGCATTAATATTTTTTTAGAACAACCTTCTGATTTAGAAAAAGCAGCCGAACTTGTAAGGGAATTTTTTAATAGTAGAATTGATCAGTTACAACTTTGCTCATGGCAGAGTAATGGTATAAATGCCAAAGTGATAATTAAAGGTGTCGTAAACTACAATGAAAATCCAATACCAAAATCAAAGTTAGAATACATAATGGAATAGCAGCCTTTTTCCATTTAAAATCTAGTTTATTTTCATTTTATCAATGCGATGATTTTAGGGAGTGCGATGCCGACAGGCGGCGGCTACGCCATCGCACGATTAAAAAACAGCGATCGCACTTTATGCGTGATAATTTTAGGGAAAGCGATCGCAGTCTTAAAAAAAGAGCGATCGCCTGAATTAAAAAGAAACCTGGTTTCTGAGATAACTTTTGTCTGCTAACAGAAATGTTATTAATAAACCCTCTTCCTAACTCTCAGACAATATTGATCAAGTTAGATAAAAATGCTTAAAGGACGAATTTAATAAACTTCGTCATGGCTACCAATATCAATTAGAAGGATTTCTTCAACATCTGAATTTGAACATTTCTTAAAATTGAAGACTATGCGACAGTCGTAGTCTAAAGTACAAGCCCAGGCACCAGATAGCTTACCTTTTAGCTTGTGGGTCTTAAGTGAGGGATGGAATGGATTATTTACCAATAGTTCTAGTCGTTCAGCTATTTTTTCCTCCATTTCAGGTTTTTGGCGGATTAAAGATTTAAAAGCTCGTTTGAACGAAGATGCTAAAACCAGAATTCTCATCGATTTAATTCCGCCATTATATCATTAACTGTTCCTCTGAAGACTTGTTCATGCAAATACTCTTCATCAGCGCGAACAATATTAAGAGCGATCTCGTCTCTCCGTTTTTCCCTAAGTCGTTGGCTGATCAAATTGATTAAGGTGATCTGTTCATCATCAGACATTTCTTCAACTAACTCTATAATTGCATCAAATCTATAGGTTTTCATCGTTCGACTCCATAAATTCAGAATCACTTGACTTATTATATTACAATCTTATCCATTTTTATCATATCAATGTAATTATTGTAGAAAAAGCGATGCCGACAGGCTGCGGCTACGCCATCGCATTCTTAAAAAAAGAGCGATCGCACTTTATTCGTGATAATTGTAGGGAGTGCGATCGCTCTTTGTTGCTAGATATATTAACATGGTGGTTTAAGGTTTAGAGGTTGGGAAAGTGAAGTGAAAGAGACAGTTTACATTGAGACTAGCATTTTTGGATATTTAACAGCGAGATCGACCGAAAACTTAATTCTGGCTGCAAACATGAAGGTGACACAAGATTGGTGGGAACAGTGCCGTAGAGATTTTGATTTGTATATCTCTTTTGTAGTTTTAGATGAAGCGGCATTAGGTGATCCTGAAATAGCTACAAAGCGCTTAGAAATTTTAGAAAGTATTGAATTACTAGAACCTACGGAGGCAGCACAAGAACTAACTTTACAATTCTTAGCAAAAAGCAATCTCCCATCAAAAGCCGCCAATGATGCTGCTCACATAGCCCTTGCTACAGTTCACGGTATAGATTACCTGTTAACATGGAACTGTAAGCATATTGCCAATGTACAAATCCAGAAAAAGCTATCTCAGGTTTGTTTTGAATTCGGTTATGAACTACCCAGAATTTGCACACCTTATCAGTTAATGGGAGAATAAAAAATGTTAACTAATGAAATCCTAGAGGAAATTTATCAGTTCCGAGAAGCTCATGCCAAAGCTTTCAACTACGATGTAGCTGCCATGTTTGCAGATTGGCGCAAGAGACAAACAGAAAGTGGGAAATGCTCAGTAACACTACCAGCAAAGATGTCTAATAAGTCATTAGAACCGACGGGGCAAAAATAGTAAAATTATGATGTTTTACAATGTGATCATTGTAAGGTAAGTGATGCCAAAAGGTGCTGGCTACGCCATCGCCTTCTTAAAAAAAGCGATCGCACTTTATTGTAATAATTTTAGGGAAAGCGATCGCAGTCTTAAAAAAAGCGATCGCACTCTTACAAAAAGAGCATCTATCTAACATTAATTAGCAGCCCAAAGAACAGAAATATCGCTGTATTGCTTGAATATTGAATCAGCACTCACCAGTGTCATATCCTCAATCTGAGCCTGAGCAATCAACATTCGATCAAAAGGATCTCGATGATGTAATGGTAAAGCAGATGATCGCAGTGCATGAGGTGCTGTGATTTCTAAATATCGCATATCTAACTGCACCATACGACTATAAATGTAGGTATCTGTTGGCTCTGGCAATGGTAATTTTCTGATCGCAACTTTGATCCCAATTTCCCAAACACTAGCAACAGAAAACCATAATTCATTACTTTCATCGGCAATCTGTGAGATCACTTCCTGATTTAATCGCTCAGGTTGGGCAAACCACCACAACCAGCATTGGGTATCCAACAATAATTTCACTATTCATTTCCTTCAAATGCTGCCAAAATTTCTTGGGGTAACGGTTCATTAAAGTCGTCTGGTATGATAAATTTACCTTGATCTTGCCCTAAACTTGCCCGTCGATTGGATGAAGGACGAAACGGAATTAACTTAGCGATCGCAACCCCTTGATTGGAAATAATAATTTCTTCTCCAAGTTCTACACGAGACAATAACTCAGAGAGATTTTTTTTGAAGTCATTAGGTAAGTTTTCAATCTGAAGTTTAGCCATGACGATCCCAGAATTACTTAATTTATTATATCACCCGTTTCCATCATATCAATGTGATCATTGTAGGGAAGGGCGATCTCTAAACTTGCTAGATATCTATTAATGGCGATGCTGAAATAGCTGCAAAGCACTTAGAAATTTTACAAAGTCTTCAATGTCATTGTGATTGTTAGTCATTTTTTAACGGTTTATAATCTGCTGTATTTCTATTATATCAATGTGATCATTCTAGGGAAAGTGATGCCGACAGGCTGCGGCTACGCGATCGCATTCTTGAAAAAGGAGCGATCGCCTTTTTTCTCGATTACCTGTAGTTAAATTCTGTTTTTGAATGTAATTATGGTATAATGATTTAAAATAATATTGCCAATATTGCATAGTAATCATGACTATTGATATAAAGATTTTTCAAACCGTCGTCAAGATGCCAGAATCTTTAAAAAAAGAGATATTGGATTATGCACAATATCTACTTGAGAAACACGCCAAAAGTGAATCATCTCAAGAAAAACTTGAAGAATTTCATGGTTATGGAAGTTGGGTTGGTCAGATATTTATGTCTGATGATTTCGATCAACCACTCGATGATCTAAAGGAATATATGTAACATGACATTTCTTTTAGATACTCATGCCTTTTTGTGGTATTTAACTGCCGATCATAATCTAGGCAGTAAAGCAAAAGAAGTGATTGATACTAAAACCGATTTATATTTTAGTATTGCCAGCCTTTGGGAAATGTCAATTAAAATTAATATCGGTAAGCTTCAACTCAATCGACCCTTTGAAGATTTATCAAAGGAATTGCAATATCTTAACGTTCAAATTCTACCAATTACAGTTAAAGACACCGAGTTTTATGCAAATCTGTCCCTACATCATCGAGATCCTTTTGATCGGATTCTTGTAGCACAGGCGATGAATCATTCCCTTAATTTAATTAGTCGTGATCCGGCTTTTGATAATTATCCAATTCAGAGGTTGTGGTTATAAAGAAGGCGAAAATCTTTTCATCGTGATCGCACTTTATGGGTGATAATTTTAGGGAAAGCGATCGCAGTTTCTATCAACTTCTGAAAACTTCCACTTTTTCCTCTACATCCAATTCTCGGGCTATTGGTTCAATTTTTGAAGCTGCTAGAGCAATAACTGTAAACGCCTTACCTTCTTCATTCAATACCTCTAAAACATAGCCATCTTCCTGTCCCGACGGTCTGGGGCAATAATCTACTATAATGGCTGGAGTTCCTTTGGTCAAATTGTATTCAGCAATATCTTCTTTTAAACTCACTTCTGAAAACATTTCAAATTGCATAATTTACCTCTTCCTAATTAATTGGGCAAAAGTGTAACAAATCTTGTCTCATTAGAGAATGAATCGACGATCCAGAAAGTCGCTACTTGAAGACTAACTCGATTAGAGCCGACTAAAACACCTTCAATCTTATAGATATTGCCAAAAGAAGTTTCTCGATCTAATGTCGCTTCATTCATCAGCAAGTTTCTTAAATCTCGTTCAAGTTGTTGCCAGTTATCAAGAGTATATCCTGCTTAAGCTAAAAACCCAGACTTATCATCTTTTGGCTTCCAGACTAGCAAATATCTTGTCAGCTTTGCTTCAGGAATAACTGCATTGACATTGAGATATGTCATATTGAACTGCCAAGATAATTATTCCTCATCACTTAGTTTATTATATCACCAGTTTCTATCATGACAATGTGATCATTGTAGAGAGCGATGCCGACAGGCGGCGGCTACGCCATCGCAGTCTGAAAAAAAGAGCAATTGGTGTGTGCATCCAAGATTGTTCAAATTTTAAGAGATAATTTTGACACGATAATTCAATTTAACAATAGCAAAGTAGAAAGTATCTTGATATTAGCTTAGTCTGATGTTGCGATTGTTGTGGCTACGTTATCACATTCTTACAAAATAGAGGAAGGGGCGGGTTGATTTAGAGTTTTACGAGTTAACAAAGATAGTCTCGAACTCGCCCCTAGGGTCAGTTTTTTATACAACTAAAACAGACCCTTTTTAAGGAATAATTTAGGGTGATCGCAGTTTATTTCGTTGGGCTTGAACAATCATAAATAGTCCAATGATTCCTAAGCCAACGACCATTCCCGGTTCAGGAACACTAGCCGTATTATTTAAAGGATTATTGGGTTTATTTAACTGTTCTTTTCCCGTTTCAATCTTGCGATTAAATCGATCAGCAGAAGCTTCTGCGGCTTTTAGAGCTTGACGTTGTTCATCATTAACCAAAACAATCATCGAAGAATAAGGGGTCACAATATTATAGGTTTTTGCGATCGCATGAATCCCATCTAATTCTGTTAATTGTTGATCCGAGGTTTTCTGACTTAACCCCCGAACTAATAACCGCGCAGCGATGGGTTCAAACCCCTGAGAATTTGTAGGTTTTTCTGTTGTTTTTTCCATGAACCATCCATAACCATCTGCTACTGTTAAAACGGTCGGTTTGGGTTGGGGTGAACTGACTAATTTCTGGGTCAATTGTTCAGTGGTTGCGATGCGTTTCATCACCTCAGAAATATCGGTAGAAACGCCACCACCATTCTTTTGAATCATCTTTAAGGTTCCATCTTCATAAGCCGGAGCAAGGGAGCCTAAATGGACAATCCACAAAGGAACAGAAATCTGAGGAACTCCTGTTTTATCTTCTGATAATTCATAACTTCCTTCATCGCTAATTAATATAATCCCGTCATAAGATTTATTTCCCTTTAACTCCATAAATTGACGTAACATTTCCTTAATTTGCAGGGTTCCATAAAAGGCTTTTTGATTCACCGGAAACTGACGCAAATCATCAATTAATTGGGGTTGATTTCCTTCTGTTGCGGTTATATATAAATCCGCTTGATTCTTGGTAAGAACATTAGTTTTAAACCAATCTAAGGTTTTTACTAATTCCTGTTGATGGTTTCCCATACTTCGAGAAGTATCGAGAATAATTGCAAATTGTTGACCTTGGGGTAAACTATAATCTTTTTCAGTTAAAGGTTGAGCGGTAATTTTGTAGCCTTCTAAAGTAACTTCATGGGATTGAATTGATGCTTTAGAAGCGGGTAAACTCGCCTCTAACCAATTCTTGTCAAACCCTCTAATTCTTTTTTGGTTGCGAATGCGTTGGGTGCTTTTTGTCCAGAAAATATTGCGTTTTTCACCCACTTTAGGGAGGGGCCATTGATTTCCTTGACCCATGACTTTATAGGTTAACCAAAGATGCAATTCTGTCGGACGACTGGAATTATTTCTATCCCAAGAAGTTGATTTAGCCGGAATAGGAAAAGCTCGTAGTCGATAATGTTGAGTTCCGACTTGTTCTAATAATGCTGGGTCAACGGGACGTTCCCGTTTCACTTGAGAATTATACACTTTTTGAGCCGCACCTCTGGGAGCAACAGTAAAGGGAAAACGAGTGGCTTTATTATTCGTATCTCCTAACCAAAGACCTGTAATTACGGCTGTTTCAGGTAAGGAAAAGGAGTAAAAAATTTCTTCTACATCGTTGGTTTGATTTTGATAAACTTCATAGATTTCTACCTCTCCCCAGTCCCCCTGTTCTTGAACCGTAACTTCTTGTTTTGCTAACCAAACTTTCTGCTGGTTAATATTCAATAACCCTGCTTTTGCTTCATCTAAAATAGCAGTAGATTTCAGTGCGTGTTGAATCGCAAGCCGTTCTCCTTTTTGAATAGGAGTATCAAAAAAATCAGCATAGAGTTTTTCAGCTTTTTCCGAATCTTTATCTAAATCTCCTTGATACAGAAAAGGGGACATCACTTGATTATAACTATTCTGAATCGTATCTAAGAGAGGTTGAGGCAGGTTAAAAACATCTTTGTATATTCTCTCAATAGAATTACTATCTTTGACGGCTCCTAAATAACGATAGGCGGATAGATAGGCGTTTACTAATCCTTTACGAATGGGTTGAGATTCGGCTAATAATTCTTGTTTCTGTTGATCAGTTTGGGGAATTGTTTCTAACTTTTGAAAGGCTAAAACTTGGGGTTGATGCAGAAAATTTATAAATAAAATTATCCAAAGCGTTAGGGTTCCTAATATAATTTGGGTGGTACGAATACGACCATATTGGGTGGCAAAGTTGCGTATAATTCGTTGTCCTGAATGAATATAAAGGGCAACAAAAGCGGAAGGCATTCCTAAAAATAGGGTGGCTGTTCCTGTTAACAAAATTGTCACTATAGAAAAAGATAATAACAAATCATGGGTTAAAGATTGCCAAAGAAAAGTTAACCATTCCCCTGAAAAGAACTGGCGCAGGAGAATAACAGCAAGGGGAACAGCATAATAGAAAAGAAAAATTCCCACATATAACCCGACTAATAGCATTAAGCTATGGGTAACGAGTTGAATTCCTGTTAAAAATCGATGAGTTTTATTCTGCTTATTTCCTAAATATCCCCACACTAATTCTACGAAAAAGGCAGCGACACAAATCAGAATTGTACTTAAAACTAAACGGCTGGCTGGAGTGAGTTCTCGCAGAATAAATAATCGTACCAGACAAAAAAGAAATAGCGGTGCTTCTACACCATAAAATAATCGAATTAACTCGACAGGACGTTGGCGGAAATATCGGGCACCAATAACAGTGCAAATGGTGGGAACTGCAATTAAAGCGAGAATGGTTAAGGTAAATTCTAGTTCAATTTCCCCAGTAAAAGTTGCTACCACTAAGAAAATCGCTACAAAGGGTAAAATCCAAAGATAAACAACACCTAGGAAGGTTGCATTCCAAACCCAAAAAATTACTTTGAATAGGGAATGTAGGGTTTTCGTTAGATTCATATCACTCCATCAACGCCTTTAGGAAGATAAAAGTTAAACAGAAAATTTTTGGCCTAACTTCATGTTCTAGTTTAACCATCTACAGTTGAGCTATCAGTGATTACTGAATTTCAGAGGCAGAACTTTACAATTTGTTACTCAACTCAATGACTCAATTCAAAAATAAAAATAAAAATATTAGATTTAAACAAAAAAAAAGCCCAAGCCACAAAGCTTGAACTTTTTTTTAGGGGATGAAATCTAGGAACTGATGGGGTTCAATCTAAATCGAAATAACCAGTTCAAGTTCAAAAGTTGTTTAGTAGCGACGACCACCACGACCACCACCACCACTACGACCACCACCACCAAAGGAACCATTGCCACCCCCGGCATTTTCACGGGGTTTGGCTTTATTCACTTTCATGCTCCGACCCATCCATTCCGCGCCATCGAGTTCATCAATGGCGGTTGCTTCTTCTGCTTCCGTTTCCATTTCTACAAAAGCAAAGCCACGTACCTTACCGGTTTCACGGTCTTTAGGAAGCTGAACCCGTTTCACAGAACCATATTCTGCAAACACGCTGGTTAGATCGTCTTGGGTAACGTCATAAGAAAGATTGCCGACATAAATAGACATGGGGTATCTCCAAAATCAAGACAGTGCAGAGGTTGGAATTTCGGAGAGAAGCCTGTCCAAACCAAACGGGAAATGCCCATCAAGACTACAAACAAAAGCTACAACCGAATTTTACTCTCACTGATTACTCTAGCACAACCTGTTAAAAAACAGATCCGAATTAATGTTGCGTTAAATCACTCACTTAGTAGCGACGGGAATAATTTTGTTTATTTCCCCAACTCCCTCTGGCGGGTTTGCGTTCTTCACGGGGTCGAGCTTTATTCACTTTCAGAACTCGACTCATCCACTCAGCACCATCAAGTTCATTAATGGCTTTAGTTTCTTCATCATCGGTCGTCATTTCAACAAAGCCAAATCCGCGTTTTTTCCGAGTTTCCCGGTCAACAGGGATTTGAACTTCTTTCACAGAACCATACTCAGTAAAAACTTCTCTGAGATCGTCTTCTGTGACGTCGTAAGACAAATTACCTACATAGATCGTCATTACTTACCTTTTCAGTCAAAAATCAAGGGTGTGCGGAGATTGGAATACGGAGGGACGCGGGCAGAACTTACACATAGAGAGCAAAATTGTTCCTGATGCCATCGCAAACTAGGCTACCGATATCTAATCTGTTTAAGATAATAACATTTTTTTCCAAAAAAACTATATCTATCTTTTGATAGACTTAAATTTTTTTATAATGATTCTCATATACATCGATTGTATCTTGTTTTTGTTACATTGTTACAGATTGTAAAGAAAAATTTCAGTATTTATTATGATCCGGTTGCAATGAATCTTAAGAAAGAAAGCGGATTAAAAATTCTGTGGTTTTTAAACGCTCTAACGGTTGAGAGATTAAATATCCCTGTCCATAATTGCATCCCAACTCTTTTAATTTTTCCAGTTGAATTTGGGTTTCAATTCCTTCGGCGACTACATCCATTCCTAGGCTATGAGCTAACATAATAATCGTGTGAATAATTTCTGCTTCTTCAGTTTCAGACTGGATTTTGCTCACAAAAGAACGATCAATTTTTAAAGTGCAGAGGGGAAAGTTATGGAGCCGACTTAAAGAGGAATATCCGGTTCCAAAATCATCAATACAAAATTGAATTCCGAGTTCTTGAAGTTGTTGAATTAAACTTTGTTCAAATGTTAAAAAATCTAAAAAGCACGTTTCAGTCACTTCTAACTTTAATATCCAATTTTTGAGCGGATAATTTTCCAGAATTTTTTTAAAATTTTCGATTAAATCAATTTGCCTTAAATCAACAGGAGAGAGATTAACACTCATACTCAAAGTCGGTAAATCAGGAAATTGTTCGTTCCAGAAATTCATTTGCTGACAGGCTTCTTTTAAGACCCATAAATCAATGGCTTGAATTAATCCTGTTTCTTCAGCAATGGGGATAAATTCACTGGGACTAATGGTATTTTTATCAGGATGATTCCAACGAATTAACGCTTCAAATCCAATCAATCGTCTTGTCTCTAAGGAAATAATTGGTTGATAATATAATAAAAATTCTTCTCGAATTAATGCTTCTCTTAACTGGTTTTCCAGTTGTAACCGTTGCAGGGCTGGAACTTGCATTTCACTGGTTAATACTTGATAACATCCCTTCCCTAAACGCTTGGCATGATACATCGCAATATCCGCATCTCGAATCACCTCTTCGGGTTGAGAATATCCCATTGAACTGAGAGTAATCCCAATACTAACACCTGTAAAAATTTGATTTTGATGAATATAAAAAGGACGTTTAAGCTGTTCAATAATTCGTTGAGCTACATCTGTTGCTTCATTAACATCTTTAATATTTTCTAATAAAATAATAAATTCATCTCCTCCGAGTCGTGCAACAGTATCCTTAAATTTGACAATCGTTGTTAAACCATGAGCTACACTTTTTAATAATTCATCTCCGACTAAATGACCCAAGCTATCATTAATGACTTTAAATCGGTCTAAATCCAAAAATAAAATCGCATATAAATAATGCTTTTTATGGTTCGTTTCCTGAATTAAATGCTGGAGTCTATTTAACAGCCATGTTCGATTTTTTAACCGAGTCAAACCATCATGAAACGCATCAAATTTTAGCTTTTCTTCTCGTTTCAATAATTCTGCTTGTGTTTTTTTTAAATGTTCTAAAGCCAAAGAAAGTTCCGCCGTTCGTTGATAGACTCGATCCTCTAATTCTTTATTAGAACTTTCAATCGCTGCTTTGGCTTGTTGCAATTCTGCCGTGCGTTCTTGCACTCGGACTTCTAATTTCTCAAAAGCAGTCTTTAACTGCATTGCCATCAGATTAAATGACCGAGCTAAAATTCCCAGTTCATCTGTGCGATTAAGTTCAATCTTTTGGTCTAATTCCCCTTGAGCGATCGCTTGACTAGCTTGACTTAATTGAATAATCGGAGCCGTAATCCAATGAGCAGTTATTATTCCGATCCCAGTAGCAATACCCAAAGCCAAAAAACACAGCAAAATCGTAATTTTTTGAGTCTCTGTAATCGGAGCCATAAAATCACTTTCAGGCACAACAATACAAATTAACCAATCAATTCCTTTTCCATCTAAATAGGGAAAAATTTGTGCAATGTATCGTTTATTATCCCAGTTAAAATTAAAGAAAACCGCTTCTTGAATCTGCTGAAAACTATTGACCTGATTTTGTAACTGTTTCGTAGTTTCTCGAATCCAAAACTCCTGACTTTCTATGGCTTTAATTCTTTGCAGTTGACCATTTTTAACAATAAAAGGATTACTCCTAGAAGAACTAGCAACCAACATCCCGGAACGCTCAATAATAAAACTTTGTCCAGATTGACCAATTTTTAACCCTCGCAGAACATCACTAATTTCTGATAAAGTTAAGGGTGTATCAAAGACTCCTAATAAACGGCCTTGTTGATTATAAATCGGTAAGACGGCATCAATGGCTAAGGTGCTGTGATCAAACCATAAATAAATCGGGCTCCAAGTTGCTTTTTTTGCTTGAATAGCAGCTTGATACCAAGGGCGAGTGCGGGGATCATAATTAGGAAATATCCTTAAGAGTTGACCCGGTTTGCCATTAGAATTCAAGGCGTAGGTATGATACTGATTTTGAGTTAAAGCTTGAACAATTTCCATCTGAAATTGCTGATTTTGACTTCTCTTGATTCCTAAATATTCTCCTTTTTCATTTCCCCAGGCAATATAATCCAGAGTGGGAAAAGCAGAGAGTTGGTGAAGAAACAAAGGCTTAAAACGGGTTACATCTTTTAAGACGAATAATTGTTCAGTCAGGGCATTTTGATTCGTCTGATTGACAAGATGGGCTGTATTCAGATAGGTTTTTAGGTTTAACTCAATGCGGGTACTAATTTCTTGATGCAACTGAATTACTAAATCGTTGACGGCTTTCTGTCCGTTTTTATAGGAAAAAAATCCTGTCATTCCGACTACAATAGAGATTTGTAACACAAACGGAATAACAAGCAATTGACGGAGTGGCAACTTCACAAGTGCTGATCTCCTTAAAAAGTAAAGCCTAATCAACGGATGACTCAATTCAAATCGCTGACATTGCATCAGTCATCATTTCTCAACAATGAATCTTTTTGTAGAGCGCTTTGTGCCTGAATTTCAGCGCTTCTACAAACTGCAATTAAAATTTTGTCCACTCAAATCCAACACGGGGACGATTAATCTCTAATTCCCAAGCCTCAACCAGTCCGGCTTCAACGCTTGAAAAGGCAACCGCCCGTTTAAAGGGAATCGGATCATAATCCGGGTTTTCCGGTTCGCTAGGGGGAGTGACTCGACTTGGGGTAGGATTAGCCGGGGGGCGACGGGATTCTAGGGAATCTTCAGAAACAGAAGCTGGAGTGCTGGCGCGACGAGATCCTAAAGGAACCACTTTATTAGGGTTAGTGGCGGTGGGATCAGAATGTTGGGAGTGAGTTTTGAAGGGCATTTGCACCGGATAAATCCGTTGGGCCGTTAATTCTGCCCGTTTTTCTTTAAACCCTTCTTTTCGCTCAATCAGATTCATTCCTAAACGACCTTCAATAATGATTTGATCGCCTTGATGATATTTTTCATGAACTTCTTGGGCAAAATTTCCCCAAGCAATCACTTTTAAGGTGGCGGGTGGATCAACGTCTCGCAGTGCTGGAAACTGAACTAACATTTCTGTTAGGGCGATTTGACTATCGGAGGTATAACGCAGTTGCGGATCTTCAACAATCTCCGCCATCAAAATAATACTGTTCATGGTTAAGCAACAAATTCTAGTACAAGGTTAAACACTCCCAGGGAGTTGAGTTTTTTTTCATCATGACATTTTTTGTCTGATCTTTAAACTCTTTTTTTGTTAATTTTGAATATCAAACATCATCTGGGTGTTCCATCCCTTGGGATTGATTCACAAACTCATGGACTAAATTGCGATATTCTCGCAAGGTTGTATCAACCCAATCGCGATCAACACTATTGGCAAAAATGTGAACGAGAGGTTCTCCAGCATCAGGTAAAATCAACACCCAGTTATCATCTTGGTAATTAATTAATTTGACTCCATCAATTAATTCTAGGTTTTCTGGGGAATGAGTTTCAACTAAATGTCGCATCAATCCGCCTTTAATTGTCCAGGGACAACGCACGGTAAACCGACGATGGACAACATGGGGTAAATCTGCCCGCACTTGGGTGAGCGATCGCTCTTGGGTGGTTAACATTTCTATAATTTTAGCAATAGAAAACATGGCATCAAACCCCGGATGCAGTTGGGGGAAAATAAACCCCATATCTCCACTTCCCCCTAAAACCACATTCGGGTTACGGTGACAGGCTTCCATTAAAGCCGTCGGGTTGGCTTTGGTGCGAATGACTTTGGCATCATAACGGCGGGCTATTTGTTCAATGGCGGCGGAAGTATGAACTGGAACGACAACGGTACTACGGGGATGGGAAGTTAAAACCATATTCACCATCAACGAGGTTAAGATTTCTCCCCGAATTGGACTTCCGGTTTCATCGACTAACATAAATTGTTCGCCATTGGCATAGACTTGCGCCCCGAAATTAGCGCGTAAGGCTTCAACGACTCGCCCTAATTGATCGAGTAAATTTTCTCGTTCAGGAACGGATAAAGCGGTATGATTTAAGCTGGCATTTAAGACCACCGCATCACAGCCAAATTTGGCTAAAAGTTGCGGTAGAATTGCCCCAGAAACGGCATAAACATAATCTATAACAACTTTAGCATTACTGTAGCGTAACACTTCGGGATTGATATGTTTTCCAAAGCTGATACTATAAATATCGAGTAAATCAATGGTATAACTGACGTTACCAATTTCAGGAATTTGCGCCCGTCGTAAATCTTCTTTAAAATAAGCTCCTTCAATTTTCTTTTCTTTGGCTTTGGTAATATTAATCCCTTTATGATCTAAAAATTCAATTAATAGATAATCTGCCCGTTCGGGAGAAAGTCGGACGTGAATTCCCCCGGCAACTTTTAACGACGGAATGGCCGTGCGGGTAATCGGAATCGCAGTCGCATCTAAGTTAATAATATCGATGCCAACGGACATTAAACCTGCCACTAAGGAACGAGTCACCATGCGAGAAATCGGTCGTTGATCTCGCGAAACCGCTACGGTTGAACCCGGTTTTAAAGTTGATCCAAAAGCCGCCCCTAATTTAACAGCAAATTCCGGCGTAATATCAATATTGGCTAATCCTTGTACCCCCCGTTGACCAAATAAATTGCGTTGGGCGGTATTACCCCAAATTAAATTAATATTTAGGGTCGCGCCGGATTCAATTTTTTTACTGGGCCAGACTCGCACCCCTGGACTAATTTGGGCTTCTTCTCCCACACTGGATAACGAACCCACCACCGCCCCTTCGAGAACGTGGGCACGACGGTCTACACGGGCACCTCTGGCGATCACACAAGCTCGTAAATGGGCATCATCTCCAATAATGGCACCATTCCAAATAATCGGCCGTTTAATATTAGCATCGGCGCCGATGGTAACATTATCCCCAATGACGGTTCCGGCTTCAATTTGTGCTCTAGCACCAATTCGACAATTGCGACCAATCAAAACGGGGGTTTCAATTTGGGCTGTTTCATCAATATAAGTATTTTCTCCCACCCACAACCCCGGAGAGCTTTCTGGGTAGGGAATTTTAAGTTTTACTTTCCCCATTAAGACATCATAATGGGCTTCTCGATAGATATCTAAATGACCAATATCACACCAATAGTTATTGGCAATAAACCCATACATGGGTTCATCTTTTTCTAAGAGTAAGGGAAATAAATCTTGAGAAAAATCACATTCTTGATCAAAGGGAAGATAGTCTAAAACTTCCGGTTCTAAGATATAGGTTCCTGTATTCACCGTATCGGAAAAAACTTCACTGGTGGCGGGTTTTTCTAAAAAGCGACGAATGCGTTGATTTTCATCAGTAATCACCACCCCAAATTCCATAGGATTCGGCATTCGTGTTAAAATCAAGGTGGCTTTTGATTGTTTGCGACGATGAAATTCAATGGCGGCAGTTAAATCAAAATCGGTGACACTATCTCCACTAATGACTAAAAAAGTTTGATCTAAAAGTTCAGCAATATTTTTAACACAGCCTGCGGTTCCCAAGGGTTGATCTTCTTCCACGGCATAGGTGATTTGGACACCTAAATCACTGCCATCATGAAAATATTCTCGCATCACATCAGGAAGATAATGCAATGTGGCAACTATTTCTATAATATTGTGTTGTTTGAGTAAATTAATAATATGTTCAGCAATGGGACGATTGAGTATCGGTACCATCGGCTTAGGCAGATCGCAGGTTAAGGGTCGCAGTCGTGTTCCTGATCCACCTGCCATTAGCACTGCTCGCATATATCCTCCTGACTGATTTAGGCTGATTGATGTTGACTGAAAATAAATTGAAATCGTTGAGATTTCATGGACTCAAATTTCTAATCAAAAATACTGCGTCATTCTTGAGATCCTTTCAACGAAATTGATTCTACAGCTTACCGATTTAAGTTTTTAATCGAAAGGCATTAAAACTATTAGAATTAACAACCCACTTCTCCTAGGATAGCAAATTTCTTATTTCCTGGACAAAAATATTAATAGGATTCTCTATTTTAATCGTTAATTTTTATTAAACTCTGGGGTTTCTCCCGGTTTGAAGTCTCCTGCTTAAAGGTTAATCACCAGATGGGGCAAGCTTTTGATCAAATTGGAAAGGGAGGAAACTGATGCCAGAGGGTTGAGGAGATCAGTTACTCATCGGTGATAAACTACACTTGTCTCGAATCAACTGCTACAATAGATCACCATTAACTTCTGTTTAATCCTTCACAGCAAAATTTTTTGGGTATGAGTTCGATCATTAGCCTATTGCTACTTGTCATTTATGGAGGCGGAATCTGGAAGTTTTGGAGTGGGTTTGAAAAGACCAACTTCAACCGCAGTTTCCAGAATCGTCTGATCCTTTCATTATTCTGGCCTGTGTTAGTGTTCAATTCCTCCTATCGGAAAAACTTTACCAAAGCATTAAAAGGCTCAAAATAGAGATCAATCTATAATGAATGACTAAATCTTCTAATCCATCCAATTTTTTTAATTTATCCGTAGGGTCTGACCCCTTGGAAACAGCGATCGCAACCGTTGCCCATCGTTTTAACCGAGAATATCAAGGGGGTGCATTTGACCTCCCCCCAGAAGTGGAAACCCTGGAAATTTTTCGCGATCGCATGGCGGGAACTTTAGCAGAAAAAATCACTTCCCCCTTTTGGGAAATTGCCAAACCTCACAAAAATCAACGCTGTTTAGATATTGGTTGTGGGGTAAGTTTTCTCATCTATCCTTGGCGAGATTGGGAAGCATTATTTTATGGTCAAGAAATTAGTACCGTTGCTAAAGATGCTTTAAATGTTCGGGGGCCGCAGTTAAATTCTAAACTGTTTAAAGGGGTAACATTAGCACCGGGTCATCAATTGCAATATGAAGCTCATCAGTTTGATTTAGCGATCGCAACGGGGTGGAGTTGTTACTATCCTCTGAGTTATTGGGAATTGGTTTTAAAAGAAGTTAAACGAGTGGTTAAACCTGGTGGAGATTTTGTGTTTGATGTGTTAATTCCCGACGCTGAATTATCAGAAGATTGGGCAATTTTAGAAACTTATTTAGGGACAGAAGTGTTTTTAGAACCCTTAGACAATTGGGAAACCCTTATTAAATCAACAGGGGCTAAACTTTTAAAACGGAAGCCTGGAACGTTATTTCAACTTTATAAAATCCGCTTTTAAACGGAATCATGATCATTGACCTGTTGTTAATTGGTGCATTAGGATTTCTAGGAAGTTTTGGTCACTGTTTGGGAATGTGCGGCCCCTTAACCGTTGCCTTTTCCTTTTCCGATGAATCGTTACCGACTCGCAAAATTCCCTTTCAATTTTATCTGTTATTAAATTTAGGTCGAATTCTCAGTTATGCCTTTGTTGGGGCACTGATCGGGGGAGTGGGTTCGGTCTTAATTGCCAGTGGACAAATGGCAGGAATAGGCAGTTTTTTTCGCCAAGGAATTGCCATTTTAACCGGAATATTATTAATTATTTTAGGATTAGCTCAAATTAACCCCACCATCTTTCATCGCTTCCCCATTATTCATCCTTTATCTCCCCAAAATTTGCATCATCACCTGAGTAAACTCATGGTGAATGTTTCCTTACAACAGCATTTTTTTACTCCCCTATTATTAGGATTAATTTGGGGCTTTATTCCCTGCGGCTTTCTCTATACCGCCCAAATTAAAGCCGCAGAAACAGGCAATATTGGCTGGGGAATATTAACGATGTTAGCCTTTGGAATAGGAACCTTCCCAACGATGTTAGGGGTCGGAATATTAACCGAAAAATTCACCGCCGACCGTCGCAGTCAACTGTTTAGACTAGGGGGATGCATTACTTTATTAATTGGAATTTTAACCTTATTAAGAACCGGAAATCATGTTGATTATTCCGGTTATGGTTCCTTAATTTGTTTAATAATCGCCTTAATTGCTCGTCCTATTAGTCGGTTATGGTCACAACCTTTAAAATATAGACGAGTGTTTGGAGTCGGTGCTTTTGTATTAGCCGTTGTTCATACGGTACAAATGTTAGATCATACCTTTCAATGGAATTTAACCGGGTTTGACTTTATGATCCCTCAACATCAAGGCGGAATTATAGCCGGAGGGTTGGCATTTTTATTGATGCTTCCTCCCGCTATTACCAGTTTTGATAAAATTCAAACTCAATTAGGCATTGTTTGGCGTAGAATTCATTTATTAGCAGTTCCAGCTTTCATTTTAGTGGTCATTCATACCTTATTAATAGGATCTAACTATTTGGGAGGGTTTGAACTCACCTTGATGATTAAAATTAGAGTAGCACTGTTTTTATTGTTAAGTTTAGTGGTATTATTAATTCGCTATCAAACCGTTTGGTCATTCTTTGGGTTAAAAAAGTTATATGTTGCACCCCTTAAACAAAAATAAGTTCTTAAAATTATTATTAATTTTGGGAACATTCCTCTCAATTCACCCCCTAGAAACAGTTTTGTTTTTTAACCGAGCGATCGCTCATGAAGTAGAAGTTTCTGGAGATGTAGCCGTTACCTTTCATCTTGAACCCAATCATAATCCCCGTGTCGGACAAAAAGCAACGATATGGTTTGTTTTAACTCGTCGCGGGGGACAAATGATTCCTTTCTCCCAATGTAATTGTCAATTGTCAATTTATCGAGAACCTCGAAAAGCCAATGATCAACCGTTAATTCAACCTCAACTTAAAGCAATTTCCGCCGAAAAATATCAAGGTATCCCCGGAACAGATGTGATCTTTCCCAGCGTAGGAATTTATCAATTAGAATTAAAAGGAACTGCTAAAAATAATAGTTTTAAACCATTTAAAGCTAATTATTCGGTAACGGTTCGATAAACAAGTATCGTATAGAATTGCTATAGAGATTAATAGGATAACAATGTCTCAAAAAACTCATCCGTTACAACGTCTTCTACAGTATGCTCGACCCTATCAAAAAACTATTGGGTTAGCAACGCTTTATTCTATTTTAAATAAAGTGTTTGATTTAGCTCCTCCAGTGTTAATTGGATGGGCCGTTGATGTAGTGATTAACCCGAATACGTCTTTTTTGGTAAACTGGGGAATTCAAGGAGCATTTAATCAACTGTTAGTTTTATCAATATTAAGTTTCATTATTTGGACTTTAGAATCTTTATTTGAATATGCGTATAAAATCCTCTGGCGCAATTTAGCCCAAACCTTACAACATGATTTAAGATTAGAAGCTTACGGACATTTACAAGAATTAGAATTAGCCTATTTTGAAGAACGCAGTAGTGGCAGTTTAATGGCTATTTTAAATGATGATATTAATCAGTTAGAACGATTTTTAGATATTGGGGCGAATGAAATTATCCAAGTGATTACAACGGTAATTGTAATTGGGGCAGCCTTTTTTATTTTAGCCCCAGGTGTGGCTTGGTGGGCAATGTTACCGATGCCATTTATTGTTTGGGGTTCGGTTTGGTTTCAAAAATTACTCGCCCCTCGTTATGCCGATGTTCGGGAAAAAGTGAGCTTACTGAATGGACAATTAGCCAATAATTTAGGCGGTATTACAACGATTAAAAGTTTCACGGCTGAAAACTATGAAAGTCAACGGATAAATTATCATAGTGAAGCCTATCGTCAAAGTAATAAACGGGCAATTACCTTATCTTCGGCTTATGTTCCCGTGATTAGAAGTTTAATTTTATTTGGATTTATTGCAACTTTACTCTTAGGCGGATTACAAGTTACTTCAGGACAATTAGCCGTTGGAACCTATAGCGTTTTAGTGTTTATTACCCAACGGTTATTATGGCCGTTAACCCGGTTAGGAGATACCTTTGATCAATATCAACGGGCGATGGCTTCTGTTAACCGGGTAATGAATTTATTAGATACACCGATTGAAATTCATCCGGGTGATATTCCTCTTCCAATTAATTCTGTGCAGGGAGAAATTGAATTTAAAAACATCTATTTTTCTTATAAAAATCGCTATCCCGTGATTCAAGATTTATCCCTCAAAATTCCGGCGGGTAGAACCATTGCCATTGTCGGTTCTACGGGATCGGGAAAAAGTACCTTAGTTAAATTATTATTACGATTGTATGAAATTAATGCGGGTGTTATTACCTTAGATGGCATTGAATTAGATCGGTTAAGGTTAGAAGATTTACGGCAAGCTATCGGCTTAGTGAGTCAGGATGTTTTCTTATTTCATGGAACCGTAGCCGAAAATATTGCCTATGGAACCTTTGATGCGTCGTTAACGGATATTATAGAAGCGGCAAAAGTGGCAGAAGCCGATGAATTTATTAACGATTTACCATCAGGATATGATACAATAGTCGGAGAACGGGGTCAGAAATTATCCGGCGGACAACGACAACGAATTGCGATCGCCAGAGCCGTATTAAAAAATCCACCGATTTTAATCTTAGATGAAGCCACATCGGCCGTCGATAATGAAACCGAAGCCGCCATTCAACGTTCCTTAGAAAAAATTACCAAAAATCGCACCACAATTGCCATCGCCCATCGCCTTTCAACGGTTAGAAATGCCGATTGTATTTATGTGATGGAACAAGGTAAATTAGTGGAATCAGGAACCCATGAAAACCTTTTAGAAGCACCGGGTATTTATGCGGGGTTATGGCGGGTGCAGTCCGGTTTAAATTAACCCGTGGAACAGGCATCTTGCCTGTCAACTTAACAACAAGCAACCAGGAAATGCTAGAATAATCAGTGATTTATTCAAACCCTATAAATTTTCGTAACCATATCCTGTTCTTGCCATGTTAAAAGCTCTGTTGGGTGATCCGAATGCGCGTAAACTTAAAAAATATCAGCCTCTTGTCACAGATATCAACATTTTAGAGGAAGAAATTCAAAGCCTCTCGGATGATCAGTTGCGGGCGAAGACAGGAGAATTTAAAGAAAAATTAGCCAAAGCTCGAAACCGAGAGGACGAAAACCAAATCCTCGATGAAATTCTACCCGACGCCTTTGCTGTAGTTCGAGAAGCCGGAAAGCGGGTTTTGGGGATGCGACACTTTGACGTCCAACTGTTAGGCGGTATTATCTTACACACCGGGCAAATTGCTGAGATGAAAACCGGGGAAGGTAAAACCCTGGTTTCCACCCTTCCCGCCTATCTCAACGCCTTAACGGGAAAAGGAGTCCACGTCATCACCGTTAACGATTATCTGGCCCGTCGGGATGCGGAATGGATGGGACAAATTCATCGTTTCCTGGGCTTGAGTGTGGGACTCATCCAGCAAGAGATGAGCCCCGATGCCCGTAAGAAAAACTACAACTGTGATGTTACCTACGGGACAAACAGTGAAATGGGGTTTGATTACCTGCGGGACAACATGGCAACTTCAATGGATGAAGTCGTGCAGCGCCCCTTTAACTATTGCATTATTGATGAAGTAGACTCAGTTTTAGTCGATGAAGCTCGGACACCGTTAATTATTTCCGGTCAAGTGGAACGTCCGAGTCAAAAATATATGCGGGCGGCAGAAGTTGCCCAGATGATGCTAAAAGAAGAACATTATGAAGTGGATGAAAAAGGCCGTAATGTTCTGATGACCGATGAAGGGTTTGCCAAAGCAGAAGAACTATTTGGCGTTCAAGATTTATATGATCCTAATGATCCTTGGGCACACTTTGTTTTTAATGCCTTAAAAGCCAAAGAATTATTTATTAAAGACGTTAACTATATTGTTGGCAATGGGGAAGTGATCATTGTTGATGAATTTACTGGGCGGGTAATGCCCGGTCGTCGTTGGAGTGATGGCTTACACCAAGCGATTGAAGCGAAAGAACGGGTGGATATTCAACCGGAAACTCAAACTTTAGCCACGATTACTTATCAAAATTTCTTCCTATTATATCCCAAATTATCGGGGATGACGGGAACGGCAAAAACTGAAGAAGCGGAATTTGAACGCATCTATAATTTGCAAGTTACTATTATTCCCACTAACCGCATTACTGGACGGCAAGATTTACCCGATGTGGTGTATAAAACCGAAGAAGGAAAATGGACTTCTATTGCGGAAGAATGCGCCGATTTGCATAAAGAAGGTCGCCCAGTTTTAGTCGGAACTACTAGCGTTGAAAAATCAGAAATTCTCTCTAATTTATTACAACAACGCAAAATTCCCCATAATTTATTAAACGCTAAACCGGAAAACGTAGAACGGGAATCAGAAATTATTGCCCAAGCTGGACGTAAAGGCGCTGTAACTATTTCAACTAACATGGCGGGACGGGGAACGGATATTATTTTAGGAGGAAATGCGGAATTTATGGGACGGCTAAAAATGCGCGAGTATTTGATGCCAAAAATTGTTAAACCCGATGATGAACGGGAATTAGCAGTAGTCGGTGTACCTGGTAGTCGGCGTCCGGCGGCTCAAGGGTTTGATCTGAATAAAAAACCCAAAACCTGGAAAATAGCCACCCAATTATTCCCCACAGAATTATCGAAATCTACTGAACAAAAGCTAAAAGAAGCCGTTGATTTTGCCGTTTCTGTACATGGAGAACGCAGTTTACCAGAGTTACAAGCCGAGGATTTATTAGCGGTGGCGTCGGAAAAAGCACCCACTTCTGATCCGGTAATTCAAAAACTCCGTGAGGTGTATAATTTGATTGTTAAAGAGTACGAAAACTTCACCAAACGGGAACATGAAGAAGTGGTGGAATTGGGCGGACTTCATGTCATTGGTACAGAACGCCACGAGTCTCGACGCATTGACAACCAACTCCGGGGACGGGCAGGACGTCAAGGCGACCCCGGTTCAACACGGTTTTTCCTGAGTTTACAGGATAATTTATTACGGATTTTTGGGGGCGACCGAGTGGCGGGATTAATGGATGCGTTTCATGTGGATGAAGATATGCCCATTGAGTCTCGATTATTAACGCGATCGCTCGAAAATGCCCAACGAAAAGTTGAAACTTACTATTACGATATTCGTAAACAGGTGTTTGAATATGACGAGGTGATGAACAACCAACGACGGGCAATTTATGCCGAACGTCGCCGGGTTTTAGAAGGGCAAGATTTGAAAGAACAAGTGATTAAATATGGCGAACAAACGATGGATGACATCGTAGAAGCTTATATTAATCCTGATTTACCTTCCGAAGAATGGGATTTAGAAAATCTAGTCAGTAAATCAAAGGAATTTGTTTATCTTTTAGCAGATTTAACTGCCGATCAATTAGTGGATTTATCAGTGGATGAAATTAAAACTTTCCTCCATGAACAATTACGCAATGCCTATGATATTAAGGAAGCGCAAGTCAATCAAATTCGCGCCGGGTTAATGCGGGAAGCAGAGCGCTTTTTTATTCTGCAACAAATTGATACGTTGTGGCGGGAACATTTACAACAAATGGATGCGCTGCGTGAGTCTGTTGGTTTAAGAAGTTATGGACAAAAAGACCCCTTAATCGAATACAAGAGCGAGGGCTATGAATTATTCTTGGATATGATGACGGATATTCGCCGAAATGTCATCTATTCCATGTTCCAATTCCAGCCTCAACCGATGACCGTTTAGGGGTTTAGGTCGGTTTTAAAATTTCTTAACATGGAGATTCCTGACTTTTTTCTTGACATCCCAAAATTATCGTGTATATTTGAGGAGTGTGAGGAGTGAGGTCTGAAAAGAAAAAGCACTTGGGGTCGAAACTCGGCCAGACTCCCAGGTGCTTTTTCTATTAATAATTTTACCCAAAAACCACCCGCAATCTAATCAAGTTAACGACTAACTTGCGGGTCAGCAATATATTGAAAATCAGGTTCCGCATTCCAAGGGCCACGACTATCTACGCCATTGCTAGACAGGTTATAGTAAATATTAACCGTTTCATCCGGTTGAATATTTCCAAATAACGGATCAGTTAATTTCCCTAACGAATCTAAGGCTTTCATAAACATTTTGGTATGGGAAATTTCACGGGTCAATAAATACACTAAGGTGTCTTTTGTGCCGGGGTCAGGTGCTAATTTAATTAACTCTTCATAGGTTTGTCGTGCCCCAGCTTCCGCCCCAATATTCGCCCGTAAATCTCGCACTACATCGCCTCCTTCATTGACGTAGGCGGCTGTCCAGGCTTGACCTTGAGAATCTAATAAATGGGGGCCCATTCCTCGAACGGTAAATAAGGTACTTTTAAATGCTTCCGTTTGATCAACATTTTTTGTATGGGCTTCTATCAGTTTCCCTACCATTTCTAAATGCCCAAATTCTTCAAGGGCGATATCTTGAAGCATATCTCGAATACCGGGATTTTCCACATGAAACGATTGTACCCAATATTGCAAAGCTGCTGTTAACTCCCCCGTTGCTCCCCCAAATTGTTCGAGAAGTAATTGGGCAAAACGAGGATTTGGTTCATCAATATTGATTCCTTTTTCAATCGGTTCTTTCTTATGAAAAAACATGAAGTTCTCCTAATTGAATCAGCCAATAAAATTCAGAAATCACATTAAAAATTGCTAAAATGTGTTCTATCTATGAAGTAGTGTATCAACTTCCTCTTGACCTAACCTCTGTCTCAATACCGAGTTAAATTTTTTTTTATTTATACCCAATGAAAGAGGGTATTTTAATCCACTATCCCTCGGTAATACGGTCTTGAGAGGGGTAATTTCTAAGGTAGATCTCCGGGTTCAGAATTAGGTTTTCCTTCCTTTAGGGCTAAAAACATTGAACCCCAAACATAAAAAATTCCCGTGACTAATAACAGCAACATTAATGGGGTTAAGCCTGCAAAGGGAGTGATCACTAGCATTAATAACAAACTGAACATTAATAGAGTAAATGCTTGATTTTTCATTGATATTTCTCCTAAATTTCCTATTAGTGTGTCTGACCTTAATCGAATTTTCCTCTATCCGAGTGTTGAATTTTGTATTTGGGATCTATCTTTAAAGTAACTTTTGTAGAGCTTGAAGCAACCCGAAACAAGTTGCACAACACCATTATTTTGTCAATGTTTAAGTCCTAGAATTCTAAAATTAAGAGAGTTTGTTATAAATCTTAAATTTAATTAATTATTCTTTTTTGTTCTCCCTAGGGTATAAATTTGTTCCTGTCCTCAAATCACGCTAGAATAGAACTACTCCGCTATAATTCTACTGCTCCCAAAGATCCCCCGTGAAACTATCAGGTCGATATAAGTTCTGTCCCTCAAATAACTCACAGAACGTAGTCCTTTAAGATGTAGCAACTCTCATCTCTAGGTTATATTGATCTTTTTATGAATTACTAAAGCTTAACGGACTCATCCTAAAATCAGTGCATAAGGAAACTAATATGATTGCTTTGCCGGGATATCAAATTTTAGCACAAATCTATGAAAGTATTAACTCCATTGTTTATCGAGCCATTCGAGAAAAAGATAATTTACCTGTTATTTTGAAAGTGCTGCAAGGGGAATTTCCCTCCCAGTCCGATCTGCAAAAATATGAACGAGAATATAAAATCCTGCGCTGTTTTAATTTAGAAAGCGTTATTAAAGTTTATGAACTTCAAACCTATCAAAATACTGTCGTCATGGCTTTAGAAGATTTTGGCGGAGAATCGTTAAAAATCTTATTAGCAACCCAAAAATTTACCTTATTAGGGTTTCTAAATATCGCCATAAAAATTGCCCAAGGATTGCGAGAAATTCATGCAGCTAACTTAATTCATAAAGATATTAATCCCTCTAATATTGTTTTTAATCCTGCCACAGGACAAGTTAAATTAATTGATTTTAGTATTTCTAGTGGATTAACTCAGGACTCTTTACGTCTGCATCCCCCCCAAAATTTAGAAGGAACCCTCGCCTATATTTCACCCGAACAAACCGGCCGGATGAATCGTTCTGTTGATTATCGCACGGATTTTTATTCTTTGGGGGCAACCTTCTATGAACTATTAACTCAACAGGTTCCCTTTCCTACGGGTGATGCCATGGAAGTTGTTCATGCTCACCTAGCTAAACAACCTGTTCCACCCCATGAAATTAACCCCGAAATTCCCCCGATTATTTCTAAAATTGTCTTAAAATTATTATCCAAAACTGCCGAAGAACGTTATCAAAGTGCTTGGGGATTAATTGCTGATTTAGAAAAGAGTTTAAAACAAGTTCAAGCCACAGGAACCGTCAATCAATTTCCCTTGGGAATGCACGATATTTCCGATCAATTTAAAATTCCTAAAAAACTCTATGGCCGAGAAATCGAGATTGACACTTTAATGCAAGCCTTCGACCGGGTAAGTCAAGGAAAAACTGAAATGATGTTAATCGCGGGATATTCCGGTATTGGAAAATCGGTTTTAGTTCAAGAAATTTCTAAATCAATTATTGACCAACACGGCTATTTTATTAGTGGTAAATTTGACCAATTTCAACGCAGTATTCCCTATTCGGCTTTGGTCAGTGCCTTTTCAGAATTAGCAAGATTGCTCTTAAGTGAAACTCAACAGCGTTTAGATCAATGGCGAGAAAAACTGTTAGAAATTTTAGGGCCAAATGGACAAATTATTATTGATGTGATTCCCGAAATTGAACTGATTATCGGAACCCAACCCCCAGTCTTAGAATTAGGCCCTGCGGAATCTCAAAATCGGTTTAATTTAGTCTTTCAAAACTTTATTCGTCTGTTTTGCCAACCCGAACATCCCTTAGTCATTTTTCTCGATGATTTACAGTGGGCTGACTCCGCTACCCTGAAATTAATTAAATTAATGTTAACGGATGATTCAACTCCGTATTTATTTTTAATTGGCGCTTATCGAGATAATGAGGTTAATCCAACCCATCCGTTAATGATGATGTTAGAAGCGTTAAAATCTGAGTCTTTTACCTTAGAAAATCAACAGCATTCTCATCACTTGATTCATGAAATTCATTTAACCACTTTAAATTTAGAACAAGTCACTGAACTCCTAGCTGATACCTTACATAGTGATCGTACCACTGTTCAACCCTTGGCAGAATTAGTGTTAGGAAAGACCGCCGGAAATCCCTTTTTTGTAAATGAATTTTTCAAGACCCTCTATCAAGAAAAACTCCTCACTTTTAACTCAGAACGAATTGCTTGGCAGTGGGATTTAGATGAAATAAAAGCTCTTGATATTACCGATAATGTCGTTGAATTAATGATTGGGAAACTGCAAAAACTGCCCCTAGCAAGTCAACAAGTTCTGCAATTAGTCGCCTGTGTCGGGAATCAATTTGATTTGAATACCCTATCGTTAATTTATGGGAAAGAATCCTTGGGAACCTTTCAAGATTTATTACCTGCTTTAAAAGAAGGACTGATTAAACCCTTATCCGATGCTGATAATTTGGAACCCGAACAAATTAATCCTTATTTAGTCTTAAATTATAAATTTCTCCATGACCGAGTACAACAGGCTGCTTATTCCTTAATTGACAACTCTCAAAAACAATCCGTTCATCTTACTATTGGTCGGTTACTACTGGCAAATACTCCCCCTCAATATTGGTTAGAACGGGTCTTTGATTTAGTTGATCATCTGAATGTCGGTCGATCTTTAATTACCGATGAACAAGAAAAATTACAACTGGCAAGTTTAAATTTAGAAGCGGGAAAAAAAGCTAAGGATGCCACGGCTTATAGTGCTGCACGGGAATATTTAATAGCAGGAATTGAAACTTTGCCCGGTGAAATTTGGGTAGAACATTATCCTTTAGCCTTTGTTCTTTATCGAGAACAGGCAGAAGTTGAATACTTAAATGGAAATTTTGCAGACAGTGAAACGTTGATTGAATTAATTTTAGAAAAATCCCAATCTATTTTAGAAAAAGCCGAAGTTTATAATCTGCTTTTAATTCAATATACCTTACAATTAAAATACGAATCCGCCCTCAATACTGGGATTAAAGCCTTAGCATTATTAGGGTTAGATATTCCCACAGACAACCTACAAACGGTCATTTCCCAGGAATTAGAGTCCCTCCAAAATCAACTTAATATTAATAGTTTATCAAGTTTAGTTCATCAAAGCCCCATTGTTGAATCAGAGCCCAAAATTATTTTAAAATTACTCAATAATTTAGCACCATCTGCCTATGTCAGTAATCCCAGTTTATGGACAGTTATCATTCTCAACGGTGTAAAAGTGGCTTTGAAATCTGGTTATAGTCCAGAAGCTGGATTTTTCTATGCGACCTATGGAATTTTACTGGCTACCCTGTTTAATCAATATCAAACCGCCTATGAGTTAGGTCAATTAGCATTAAAATTGAATAAAAAATGGAATTATCCTATTTATAAAGTGGCTGCGGCCTTAATTAGTTGTCTCAATTATTGGTTAGAACCGCTTAAAAATTCAAATGCTTTGGGTCATGAAGGATATCAATCGGCTTTAGAATCAGGAGATTTACAATATGCAAGTTATTTGTTAAATAATCAATCTTTGAATTTAATGGTACAAGGCGTAAATCTTCCCAAATTTTTAGTTGAAGTTAAAAATTTCTTAAAATTTAGTAAAAAAGCCGAAAATCAGTTAGTGATTGATAGTTTAACTGGACTGGGAGGCATTCTCCTAAATTTAATTGGTGAAACCCCCAATTTATTATCCTTTGATAGTTTAGAAATGACCGAAGTTGATTATTTGAAGAGTAGCCAAGATCATCAAAAATTTTACTCTCTCTGTCTTTATCAAATTTTTAAAATACAAGTGTTATATTTATATGGGGAAGTAGAACAGGCTTTACAATTAGTCAAAGAGACTGAACCGTTACTGCAATTTATTGTCGGCTTAATTTCGGTGACAGAATATTATTTTTATTCATCTTTAACCTTTATTGCAAATTTAGACCGGGTTTCAGCATCAGAACAGGAAGAATTGTTAGATAAAATTAAGAGTAACCAAGAAAAATTTAAACAATGGTCAGAAAATTGTCCTGCTAATTTCTGGGCTAAATATCTGTTAATAGAAGCAGAACTCGCCCGATTTTCTCAACGTTCTTTTGAAGCCATTGATTTATATGAACAAGCCATTTCTACCGCCCAAGAAGCCGGATTAATTCAAAATGTAGCCTTAAGTCATGAACTGACAGCTAAATTTTGGATGACTCACGGAAAAGTTAAGTATGCCAATCTTCACCTCAGAGAAGCGTATTATAGTTATCAACGTTGGGGTGCAATTCGGAAAGTAGAACAGTTAGAAACCCAATATCCTCAACTCAAACAGTTAGGGTCGCTTAAAAGCTCTTTATTTGAAGCCCAATCTATTACCTTAAATACCTCTCACGGGAGCCGTTTAGCATTGTTGGATTTAAGCACAGTGATTAAAGCTTCCCAAGCCATCTCCCGTGAAATTGTGTTAGAACGATTGTTAGGAAATTTAATGAAGATTGTGATTGAAAATGCTGGAGCTCAAAAAGGCTTTTTAATCTTATATCAGGGAGAAAAATTAGTCATTGAAGCCGAAGCTTCAACGGATATTGAAGATGTGATTGTGCATCCCAAAACTCCTGTTGAAACCTGCAACTATTTACCCTTAACGGTGATTTATTATGTTGAACGCACGAGTCAAGATGTGGTGTTAATGAATGCTACCCTGGAAGGACAATTTACCCATGATTCTTATATTAATGCCCACCACGTTAAATCAATTTTATGTACCCCGATTATTAGTCAGGGGAAACTTTTAGGAATTTTATATTTAGAAAATAATTTAACGGCGGGAGCTTTTACCTCGGAACGAATTGAAGTTTTAAACTTACTGTCTTCTCAAGCTGCTGTTTCTTTAGAAAATGCTTTGTTATATGCCTCCGTTGAAAATAAAGTTCAAGAACGTACCCAAGAAATCAATGAGAAAAATTTACGGTTAGAACAAGCGTTGACTCAATTGCAACGCACCCAAGCTCAATTGATTCAAAGTGAAAAAATGTCTTCTTTAGGACAAATGGTAGCCGGGGTAGCCCATGAAATTAATAACCCGGTCAGCTTTATTTATGGGAATCTTACCCCCGCCAGTGAATATGTGAAAGATTTATTGCGATTAATTCAAGTTTATCAACAGGAATATCCTCAACCTAAACCCTTAGTCGAAGAAACAATTTTAGATATTGATTTAGAGTTTCTCGTGGAAGATTTACAAAAACTTTTAGTATCTATGAAAGTGGGTGCTGAACGTATTCGCAATATTGTTTTAAGTCTGCGAAACTTCTCTCGTTTGGATGAAGCTGAGATGAAACCCGTAGATATTCATGAAGGCATTGATAGCACCTTAATGATTTTACAACCTCGACTGCGAGCTTCTACCCATAGCGGAGAAATTGAGATTATTAAACAGTATGGTCAACTTCCCAAAGTTAACTGTTATGTCTCCCAATTAAATCAAGTGTTTATGAATATTATTAGTAATGGTATTGATGCTTTAGAACATCGTCGTAACTTGATGAATCCAGGGGATACACGACCAACAATTACGATTTCTACCTGTTTAATTGATAATAATAAAGCCAAAATTTGTATTTTAGATAATGGTTCAGGGATGAGTCCAGATATTCTGCAACGAATCTTTGATCCCTTTTTTACCACAAAACCCGTCGGTAGTGGGACGGGCTTGGGTCTATCGATTAGCTACTCAATTATTGTTGATCGTCATCAAGGGGAGATGAGTTGTACTTCTACCCTTGGGGAAGGCGCACAATTTACGATTTTAATTCCCATCCATTGAAAATTTTGGGGACTGAACGCTCTTACTCTATGACGGGGGGGTCATCGATTAATAACAAAAGTTATGGGAAAAAAGTGATGAAATTTATTAACCGGATCAAGTTGAAAAAGGAGACGTGATTGTTGATGAAAAATCCCCAGCTTTTGGTTGACTGGGGAAAGCGCGAATTGAGAACGTGCGATAGTGTTTTTAATATAAGCGGACAAGATATGCTGACACATCTACCTTTAGATAGATATGCCAACTGAATTGATTTTCCAGTCCATTTATAGGGAACGTTCAATCGCCCGTCCAGCATCTTCTACGGTGTCCTGAGCTTGATCTACACCTTGTTTGGCGTTATTTTTGAGGTTCCGAAGTCCCCGTTGGGTTCCCCCTCTCCAATCATCCGCTACTTCACTAGCAGAGTCACCAATACTTTCTGATAAATCTTTCACCCGTTCAGGAAAAGGCTTGCCATTTTTGTAATTTTCAACGAATTCTTGAGGATTGTTGACTTTACTAATATTGGATTTAGCATGATCAACTAACGCTTTTCCTTTTAATTCAGCTTTGCGGTTAGGGCTGTCCGTGTCGCTGTAAGGGTACATTCCCCCTTTCTGTTCCGATTGAACGGGTTTATAAAGTTCGTTTTTGTATCCTTTTGTTTCATTAATACTTCCTTCTCCTGATAACCGAGCCGTTGGAGGATTACTACTACAAGCGGTACTGATAAACAGTAATGATCCTGCTAAAAAAACACCGACAATACTTTTTAAGGAGATAGAGCGCAGGGCTTGAATTAATTTTTTCATGTTGATAACTCCTAAAGGGGCATTCAAATCATTGAATTTACTTTTATTACTCTCTTAGCTTAAGAAAAATCAATGTTTTGAACCTCTAACTCAGGGATGAAATTTGATGAGTTCCTAAAATCTGATTCTACTCATTTCGGTCAAAAGTAGGTCAAAACTTCAGGAAATCCATTGTATTCTTAACACTCCCTTGAATTCATCAGAATAGGTAGAGTGTGCTGTATTTTATTTTTTCTAAAAAACATCTATCTTCAGCAATAAGCTGTGCTTCTTTGTCGCTATCTTTTAACATCGGGTCTGGGATGTAAGATTTTTAGAGAAAACTTTAGCCGTTTTTCTGTCTCTTCCTGTACCTTTCCCATTCAACTCCCCTGGGAGAAAATGCAGGGGGGCGTAGCATTCCTGACAACTCTAAGCTAAACCTATACGCGAATTCAGCAGACCCGGAAACAGTTTCTCGGCAACTGAGCCACTATTTTTGTCTCCCTACGCTAATTTATAATGAAGGGAGCAGATTAACGATGCTCTACCCCCTGATAGGAACCAAAAACAAAATATTCTGATAGCATCAGAACTAATGGATCATCGGTGGACTATCCACCTTGTAGAGAAAACCTGAAAAACTAATGGCATGGATACGCATCTACGCCATTAGAATTTGTAGAGTAATCTGTATCTTTAACAGTTAAAACTGAAATTCTGCCTAGCATGACATCTGAACATATCCGCCAACGCTCCGAAATTCTCGGCACTCAAGTTATCACCCGTGACAGAGGTAAACGACTTGGGATCGTGAGCCAATTATGGGTAGACGTAGATCAGCGTGAAATTGTAGCGATCGGAATCCGCGATAATATTCTGGCGATCGCTGGAATGCCAAAATTTATGTACCTGAGTAGTGTCCGCGAAATCGGTGACGTAATTTTGGTGGATGATGATACCGTCCTCGAAGAAGACGTGGATGTAGAAGGCTACAGTACCCTGATCAATAGTGAAGTGATCACCGAAACGGGAGAACCGTTAGGACGAGTCCGAGGATTCAGATTCGATACCCAAGATGGCAAATTAGAATCCTTAATTATCGCCTCCATTGGTCTACCTCAAATTCCCGACCAAGTGATCAGCACCTACGAATTGTCCATTGAGGAAATTGTCAGTAGTGGCCCCAATCGATTAATTGTGTTTGAAGGATCAGAAGATCGCTTACAACAGTTGTCTGTGGGTTTGTTAGAACGCTTAGGCTTGGGAGAAGCCCCTTGGGAAAAAGAAGAAGAGGGAATGTATTATCCGCCAACGGTTAAACCCGCCAACCAATTAGGAACCGGACTTCCCCAAACCCCTCCCCAACGGGCCAGTCGCGCCCCTGCTGTGGCTCAGGAAGAAGCCTGGGACGAAAACGATGCTTGGGAAGAACATCCCGCCCCCGTTCAACCCTTGCGTCAACCCCAACCGATTTATGATGAGTATGAAGAAGAAGATAACTGGGGCGATGTGGAACGGGATGAAGATGATCGCTATCGAGAACGGGAATTAGTTCCCATTGAACCTCCCCGTCAGGAACAAAAACTCTACGCCAGAGAGTTAAATTATGAATACGAAAATGACGTAGATTCCGATGCTTGGAATGATGACGAAACGCCTAAACCCTATCAGCCTCCCCGAATTAATATTCCAGAGAAGAAGAAAATGCCGGAATATGAGGAGTAGTTAGGGGGAGCCACGGGAGCCGGGGAAGAATTGATGAATTCCTGGCTCCTAACTATTTCTATGCCAAACGTTAACAGATTGTGATCCCTAGTATTTTGTATTTTAGGATACAGAATGATTGCTGGAACCAATGGGCAAAATACAGATTCACTCTCTGGATAATTTTTGGTTATAGGAAAGAATAGTAACGTGCTCAAAAAATTAGGAATTATTGGATTAGTTGCATTCGCTCTGCTGGTCGGCCCTCTGACGGGAACCGCTTGGGCACAAGAAGCCACAGAAAACCCGATTAATTCTGGGGATACAGCTTTTATGTTGGTTTCTGCCGCCTTAGTGCTGTTTATGACACCGGGGTTAGCATTTTTTTATGGGGGATTAGTCCGATCTCGTAACGTTCTCAACACAATGATGATGAGTTTCATCTTGATGGGAATCGTTGGTGTTACCTGGGTATTCTGGGGATATAGCCTTGCCTTTGATGTCTCGACTCCCGTTTCAGAAGGCTTTGGTCAAGGCATTGAACGCTTCATTGGTGGATTAGATTGGGCTTTTTTACATAACGTCGCAGTTGATGCTCCTGACCCCATTGGCTATGCGGGAACCATCCCCCACCAGTTGTTTATGGTGTATCAGATGATGTTCGCCATCATCACCCCCGCGTTAATTTCTGGGGCCATTGTCGAGCGGATGACCTTTAAAGCTTATTTTTGGTTTGTCTTGCTGTGGTCTACATTTATTTATTCTCCCTTGGCCCATTGGGTTTGGGGTCGGGGTTGGTTACAAGCCATTGGTGCGTTAGATTTTGCAGGCGGAACCGTTGTTCACATCAGTTCCGGGGTTTCGGCGGTGATTCTCGCCTATATGATTGGCTCCCGTAAGCATTTTATGGTGATTCCCCATGTCCCCCATAATGTTCCTTTTGTCCTGTTAGGGATTGGGATGTTGTGGTTTGGTTGGTTTGGCTTTAATGCGGGTAGTGCTTTGGGTGCTGGTTCTTTAGCGACTGTTGCTTTTGTCGCCACCATGGTCTCAACATCAGCCGGAGGGTTAACTTGGGCTCTGGTGGAATGGTATTTACGCGGTAAACCCACGGCTGTTGGTACTGCTAGTGGTTTCTTAGCAGGATTAGTGGGTATTACTCCCGCCGCCGGATTTGTTACCCCCGTTGGTGCAATTTTAATTGGTTCCATCACAGCCGTTTGCTGTTTCTATGCGGTGAGTTGGCGGGTGAAATTGGAATTTGATGATTCTTTAGATACCTATTCGGTTCATGGTGTCGGTGGAACCATTGGTGCTATTTTAACCGGAGTTTTTGCCACAAAAAGTGTGAATGCAGCCGGGTTTGATGGACTGCTATATGGAAATCCAGGACAATTAATCCCTCAAATTGTTGGGGTACTGGCGACTTACATTTTTGCTGCTGTTGGAACTTTTGTAATTGTCAAGATTCTTGGTTCTCTGATGGAATTGCGTGTTAAATCGATGGTCGAAGAACAAAGTCTGGATGTTGATCAACACGGTGAAGAAGGTTATGGTGAAGACTTTGCTTCTGGATTGAGTTTTGCTACCGAAACCTTTTCGAGAAAAGAAGGTTAGAACAATTTACAATTCAAAACCATTAATTGATAAATCAGGTTTTTGACCCATCAGAAGGGAATAAAAACCTGTTTTTTTGTATTATAATAGGAATCAAAGAGGAAAAGATTTCATGTTATTTTTGATTCCAATCCTCACCCCCAGGTAATTTACAAAACTCATCATCAATCACATCTCGCAAACCTTCAGTGGAATAATTATAGGTCAAAGAAATTAATCTTTTCGCTGTATTGATCACCTCAACTCTATCGACCATTTGACGTAATTGATTCGGCTTATAAATCCCTGCTTGTACTTCCACACTAGCTTCAAAAATAGCATCTTTAAAGGCATTTTCTAAATCATTATCCCACTCATTAATTTTAATATAATAAGATGTTTTATTAGCCTTAAGATTCAATCGTTGGATTTTTAAGATAGAATCTCTAATAGAAGCCGCCCAAGAATTGGTTAGACGTTGTTCGACTTGGTTTTTAATTAAATGCACTAATAACCGGACTAAAAAACTTTCAATTTTTTGTAAAATTTGTTCTTTACTCATCCATTCCCATTCATCTATAATCGCTAAAGCATCGTCATATCGACCCTCTATAATACTTTGTTTTAAATCTATTAATTCTTGATTCATAACTTAATCTCTTAATATTAGGAAATTTTGGAATTTAAACACTCACTTCAGCAATGAAAGCGTCTAGGATAGCTGATTGTTCTTCTAAAACCTCCTCGCCAAACATTTTAATATGACAACGAATTGCAGAATTAACATCGACTAAAGCATCTTGATAGGTCTCTCCTTCCCCAACAACAACACCTTTAATTCCTAAAGGATAAGCAATATAACCATCAGAATGTTTTTCAACAATAATTTTAATAGATTTCATAATCTTAAAGGTTTAAATCAATTAATTTTTATTTATTAGAAACCAGGTTTCTTTGAGAAACCTGGATTTCTAGTTTGGCTTTCACAACACCAATTTTACTCCCTAGTGAATAAATTCTTTTTTAATGTCTTCAAGTGATAGGGTTTTTTTCGATTTAAACTCATTTCTGGAATTTTGAATAATTTCTAAAAATTCTTGATTCGTACTTAATACTAAAGATTCAGGATCAACTCCTTCTAAAGAAACAACGGCTGCAACGGCTTTTCCATTAACTGTTAAAACAATGGTTTCCTGACTAAATTCTTCAGCATAAGCTGATAAAGATTGGGATGCTGTTGAAAGTTCAATCGTTTTCATTTAAGTTTTACCTCTTGACCACCAATAAATAGTCGATTTCCTTGCTTTTTACCGACTGCTAAAATTCGCACAACATTGAATTCATCAACAATAACATCATAAAAAACCCGTAAAGAACCTATACGGAGTTCCCAAGGTGCTATAGGATTAGGGCGTAACGGTTTGCGGTTGCGAGTTTGAGTTAAAGGATCATAGACAAGTTGCTCCTCAATGGCATCTATTATGATAGCAATTTCTCTGGGTGAGAGGCTCATCAGGTGTTGTCGAACAGATTCAGCAAATTCGATATCATACATACAACCATACCTGTATAAAAAAATACAAATAAATTGGTCTAAAAATCCGTAATATTAGCGAAGCTTTATTGTAGATGTAGCTTGTATAATTTTACTCAACCTCAACTTTTAAAGGATTGTCATGGCCGCTAACAATAATTCTGGAATTGAAGCAGTGGTAACTGAGTTCGGATTCTTAGGTACTATTGCTACAGGAGCAACTCTCGCATCTCAGGCTGGAATAGGTACAGTAGTTGTAGCAACAATTGGAGGAGCAGCAGGTGCTACTGCTATTGCTGTGTCATTACCTGCGATCGCAGGAGTTTGCGCTGCTATTCCATTAGGTCTTTCAATAGGTAACCGAGCAGTTGAAGGTGTCCGATACTTAACCAACCGAGGAGGTACAACCTCAACGAGACTGTCTAACATTCATTAATTGCAGACTGAATTACTCAGAAGTTTTATTCAAAATAGCTAGGGATAAGGAGATCCGATTTCACCTTATCCCTATCTTCTTGATTATAACTTAAAACGTTCCTGCTAACGCCTGAACACACCGTTCACAAATGGTAGGATCATCTTTTGATTCCCCAACATGAACCGAATAATTCCAACAGCGATCGCATTTTTCCCCATCCGCTTTCACAACACCAATTCCCAAACCTTCTAACTGTTGACAATACTGTAACCCGTTTAAAGCTTCAGCACTTTCTAACAGTTCTACTTGGGAACAAATCAACAGATAACGCAACTCATCAACCCCATTATTTTCTTTTAATTGTATTGTTTTGGGGTTCATTTGTTGCAGGCGTTGACGCAAATTATCATCGGCTACAAATAACAACACTTTTGCTTCTAAAGACGCGCCAATCATTTTGTCTTGCCGTGCCTTTTCTAAGACAACATTAACCTCACTACGGATTTGTCGTAACTGTTGCCATAACGCCCCTAATTCTGGCTTCTCCCAGTGTTTTTCTAACGTGACCCAACCCGCTTCAAATACCGATTTATGGGGCGTAGAATAGGGAACATTTTGCCAAATATCTTCCGCCATGTGACATAATACAGGTGCGATCGCCTTCGCTAAATTTTCTAACGCCACGGCTAACACCGTTTGACAACTGCGGCGACGGGAGCCATCAACCCCACTAATATATAAGCGATCTTTGGCAATATCTAAATAGAAATTCGACAAATCTACGACACAGAAATTCTGAATCACCTGGAAAAATCGGAAAAATTGATAACTTTCAAACGCTTCTGTTACCTCCTTAAATACCTCCGTGATCCGGTGCAGCATATATTGATCTAAATCCGGTAATTCTTCGTATTTAACGGTATCTTTACTCGGATCAAAATCATGCAAATTCCCTAATAAAAATCGAGCCGTATTTCTGATTTTGCGATAAACATCCCCCATCTGTTTGAGGATATTTTTACCCAGAGGAACATCCGAAGAATAATCCACCGATGACACCCACAACCGCAGAATATCAGCCCCATAGGGAGGTTCCTGTTGTTGATTTTTACCCCCTTCAATTACAATCGCCGGATCAACCACATTCCCCAAGGATTTACTCATTTTCATCCCCTTTTCATCGAGAACAAATCCATGAGTTAATACCGTTTTATAAGGCGCATGACCATAATTAGCCACACTCGTTAATAAACTCGATTGAAACCAGCCCCGATGTTGATCAGACCCTTCTAAATACATATCCGCCGGATAACGTAATTCTGGGCGTTGATTTGCAACAGCAGCCCAAGAAGAACCGGAATCAAACCACACATCCATCGTGTCAGTTCCCTTGCGGTAAGTCTTGCCATTATTACGGTATTCTTCGGGTAATAATTCCGCAACGGATAACTCCCACCACGCATCCGAACCTTTTTCCGCAATAATAGTTTGAACGTGATTAATCGTGCTTTCATTTAATAGCGGTTCGTTGGTTTCTTCCTCATAGAAAACCGGAATCGGAACCCCCCAACTGCGTTGTCGAGAGATACACCAATCACTGCGATCTGCCACCATAGAAGTAATCCGATTTTCCCCTTGGGCGGGAATCCATTTAACCTCAGAAATCGCTTTTAAAGCTGCATCTCGGAACCCTTCAACGGAAGCAAACCATTGTTCTGTAGCTCTAAAAATTGTGGGTTTTTTCGTGCGCCAATCGTAGGGATATTTATGTTGATAAGGCTCTTCTTTTAACAATGAATTAACTTCTATTAAAGCCTCAACAATCTCTCCATTTCCCTCTCCTAAAACATTCAATCCTTCAAATTTTCCAGCTTCAGAAGTAAAATTTCCATGATCATCAACGGGGGATAAAATGGGTAAACCATATTTTTGACCCACAATATAGTCTTCTTGACCATGACCAGGGGCGGTATGAACTAATCCCGTACCCGATTCTGTGGTAATATAATCCCCACCCAAAACAATCGGACTTTCCCGTTCAAATAACGGATGTTTGTAGGTACAATGTTCTAAATCCTTGCCTTTAAACGTGGCTTTAATCGTTAACGGATAACCCAACGTTGTTGATAATTGTTCCGCTAAATCTTCCGCCACAATTAAATATTTAAACTGAACAGGTTTTTCAGTTTCCCCCACTTCCACAACGGCATAATTTAACGCGGGGTTAACGGCAACCGCTAAATTACCCGGAATTGTCCAGGGAGTTGTTGTCCAAATCGCTACCCCTAATTCTGATAGAAATGGCGTTAATAACTCGCGCAAAGGTTCAGCCACTGTTAACAGTTTAAAGGCAGCAAATAAACTGCGAGAAACGTGACCTTCAGGATATTCTAATTCGGCTTCTGCTAAGGCGGTTTTAGAACTGGGACTCCAGTGAACAGGTTTGCGTCCTCGGTAAATATATCCCTCTAAAACCATCTTTCCAAATACACCAATTTGGGCGGCTTCATATTCCGGTTTTAAAGTTAAATAGGGATGTTCCCAGTCGCCCCAAACCCCATACCGTTTGAAACCCGCTTTCTGTTGTTCAACGGTTTGTAAGGCAAAATCTCTCGCTTTATGACGCAACGTTAACGGGGTTAATTGTTCACGTTCCCCCGCTTTCATGTTTTGTAATACTTTCAATTCAATGGGTAAACCATGACAGTCCCACCCCGGAACATAACGAACTTTACGACCTTGTAAAATTTGATAGCGATTAATAATATCTTTAAGAATTTTATTGAGAGCATGACCAATATGCAGCGCCCCATTCGCATAAGGGGGGCCATCATGTAAAATAAACAATTCACCCGGATTATTTTCTGACAGGCGTTGATAAATTTCCTGTTCAGCCCAAAATTCTTGGATTTCCGGTTCCCGTTTCACAGCATTTGCCCGCATATCAAATTTTGTTTGGGGCAAATTGACGGTATCTTTATAAGACTTGGCTTCTGTCACAGCAGTATCCTGAGCGATTCTCAATAATTTATTCGTATTTTATCTTAACGTTAATTCGCACAAATTGTAGTGAGTCCTTCAGGACTCAACTCTTTCGCGTTCCTAATCTTAAGGGAGAGAAGACCCATCCGTGTAAACTTAACCCTCGTTAGCCCTGAACTCAAGTTCGGGCTAAGAGCTAAAGTCATCTAAAGATGACTAAATACCTATCTTTCTTAACCCGTTTTAACGGGTTTGAGCTTTTAGCCCGAAATTTATTTCAGGGCTTTTTGTCGTTAAGTTTACACGGATGGAGAAGACCTCACCCCTACGGTTTAATTATGTTTATTGAATTTGTTCTTGAGATAATCCTGTTATTTGCACAACTTGATCAATACTCATTCCATTTTGTAATAAATTCAAGGCAACTTGACGCAGTTGAGATTCCGCTTGTTCAGCGCGTTGACGTTCCTGTTCAGCCCGAATCCGTTCTTGTTCAGCGCGTTGACGTTCCTGTTTAGCATTTTGACGTTCTTGTTCAGCGATTTCTTCCCCTAACGGTAATAATTCCCCGTCTAAAGTCGCCCAACGTAACCAAACCCCTTCAGTCCCTTGATAAATTCCTGACCAACGCACTAATGATAATCCTAAAGATTGACTAATAAATTGCTGATTTTCGTTCAGAATTAGCGGTTGATAAATTCCTTGTTGCAGAAAGAAACCCGCCCAATCATCAGGATTAAAGGGATCATACCAAAAATATTCAGAAACTCGTAATTGATTTTGATAGATTAATTTTTTATCGGTTTTATCGGTATTAGCGGTACTTTCTGATAACAATTCTATGACCACATCCGGTGCTTTTCCTTCCTCCCAAACCACCCAACTTTTGCGTTCTCCTTTAGGAACACCCACCACCGCAAAAAAATCTGGCCCGCGAAAATCCCGGTTTTTCAGTTGTTCTAAACTAAAATAGACAAACATATTTCCCCCAGCATAGCCATCTGTTCGGGCGTTTAACCAAGGTTGCAGGGTCAGAATTAACAGGGTCATCTGCTGGACGTGACGTTGGCTTTCCATCGGAACTCCATCGGAGTAGGGTAGTTCATCCTGAGTCGGAGGAGAAGAAAGATTTGCCGTTGTAACCATAGCAAACACAGGGGGGTTGAGTTCTGTTCCCCTATGGTAGCTTGTGATTCGGCTTGACTGGGTTGAGTTGTATTGCGTTTTATTAAAATTATTAAAATGATGGTGCGATCGCCTGGTAAGATCAACTGTTGATTTTTATAAACACTCAATATTGACGCTCGTTAAGTTTGGAGGAATAATGGACGCGATTACAAGTTTCTTGGGCAATATCAACTTTGAGCTTATTGCACAGCTTACAATGTTGGGTTTGATTGTGGTTGCTGGCCCCGTAGTCATCGTGTTACTGGCTTTTCGCGGCGGCGATCTGTAAAGACATCAGGACTTACCAGAAACCGGGTTTCTCAGCAAAAATCTGGATTTCATCAGCAAAATCTGGGTCAGAAACCCGGTTTCTCAGTAAAGACATCAGGACTTACTAGAAACCGGGTTTCTCAGCAAAAATCTGGATTTCATCAGCAAAATCTGGGTCAGAAACCCGGTTTCTAACTCTAGTCTTGAATATAGGGTTGTCCTGTGGTTAAAGCAATTTCCGCCCGCACAAATTCCCGTCCTAAATACAACGCATGATCTAAACAACTGATCGGACAGGGTTGAGTTTCTTCAGTAATTTTAATTCCTAATTCTTTAGCTGTTCTTCCTTTAAAAATAGCAGTGGGTGTTCGCTTCAAACTCCCTGTACAGGGAAAAGGTTCTCCCGTTTCAGGATCAACGGCTAATCCTTTTTCATTAATAGCATTGGTATAATGTTCGGCACAGATTAACCTTGTTTCTTTATCAATATAAATAATAAAATATCCCGACGGATCAAGATGAATAAAACGATTAGAAAGCTGATCGTCTAAAGCAGCGAGTTCTTGAGCGTTGAACGTTGTTGATTGAGCAGACACAATATTAATAAGGAATTGATAAAGTATACCTGTTTACAGTTTATCTGATTTCAACCCTACATTTCCATTAACTTTGCAGTGGGGAGTTCAAGTTAACCGACCACACCTACCCCAAAACTTACTAAACCTGACCTAATTAGATTTAATTTCAACTAGAAACCGTCTTTTCAACCACCTCTACCTATAAATTTTGGTGTTGTTTTTTTTGGCAACTTAATAATGCTAATAAGCCTAATTTTAAGTACAGTTATCAAATATTACGCTAAATATAGTGTAAAATAAGATTTTTGTCAATGGGTATCACTAAATATGGAATTAGAGTACAGTGGTAAGGCATGAAATTATTATAGAAGTGGGTAAAAAGATTGACTATGCAATCAACATCACTATCCATAGCGACAACCCCCAGCAAAGATATTAAAGTCATCAAACGGGATGGAAGTTTTGCTCCGTTAGATGTTTCTAAAATTCGAGAAGTTGTCAACTGGGCTTGTGAGGGGATGGAGGCGAACCCCATTACCTTAGAAGCGGGACTCACCACCCGTCTCCGCAATGGTGTGACCACCAGAGAAATTCAGGATAATTTAATTAATTGCGCCCTAGAATTATGCAGTCCCTCAGACCCCGACTGGCGTTATGTGGCTGGAAGACTGCATATTTGGAGTTTATGGAAAGATGCCTTAGTTCGTCGAGGTTATGAATACGGCGACTATTGTAGAACGGTTCACAACAAAGTTGAACAGGGGCAATATGATGTTAGGATTTTAACCTATACCGTAGAAGAACTTCAAGAAGCTGGGAGTTGGATTAATCCAGAATGGGATAAAGATTATGATTATGCTGGGGCGGTTTTGTTAAGTAAACGCTATTTATTGCCCGATGAATTACCCCAAGAAGCTTTATTAACCTGTGCCTTACTATTAGCAATTGTTGAAACATCCGAAAATCGGTTATTTTGGGCAAGAAAGTTTTATCAAGCGATCGCTCAACGAAAAATTTCCTTAGCGACACCGATTTTAGCTAATTTAAGGATTCCTCATGGTTCATTAAGTAGCTGTTTTATTACAGCAATGGATGATAACTTAGAAAGTATTTTTGACACTATTAAAGATGCCGCTAGGATTTCTAAAAATGGCGGCGGTGTCGGAACAAATGTTAGTCGAGTTCGGGCGACCGGAAGTTGGGTTATGGGGAAACAAAACACCTCTGGGGGTGTTATTCCCTGGATTAAATTATTAAATGATACGGCGATCGCGGTGAACCAAGGCGGTCGTCGGGCGGGGGCAATTACAGTTAGTTTAGATATCTGGCATTTAGACGTTCCTGAATTTTTGGAAATGCAGACCGAAAATGGAGATCAACGTCGCAAAGCTTATGATATTTTTCCACAATTAGTCATCCCAGATGAATTTATGCGTCGGGTGATTAATCGAGAAGATTGGACACTGATTGATCCCTATGAAATTAGGGAAAAATTAGGCATTGAATTAGCAGAAACTTGGGGTGAATCCTTTGAAAAAGCCTATCAAAAAATAGAAGAAAATTTAGATACAGAAATTACCCTTTATAAAAAGGTAAATGCTAGAGAACTGTTCAAGTTAATGATGCGTTCTCAAGTGGAAACGGGAATGCCTTATTTATGGTTTAAAGATACCTCAAATCGAGCTAATCCGAATCAACATGAAGGGTATATTCCGGGGGGAAATTTATGTCAAGAATCGTGGAGTAATGTTAAACCCGGAGAGGAAGCACACACTTGCAACTTAGATTCCTTGAATTTGGCTAATATTGAACCCGAAGAACTCCCAGAAATCTGTGAAATTGCGGTGCGAATGTTAGACAATACCATTGAAATTACCAATGCACCCTTTGAAGCCAGTAAACACCATAATCAAAAATATCGTACCATTGGGGTTGGGGCGATGGGGTTAGCAGATTGGTTAGCCAAAAATCGCTTAACCTATAATCATTTAACCGAAATTAGTCATCTATTTGAAGATATCGGTTTTTATTGTACTCAAACCTCAATGGAATTGGCAAAAGAACGAGGTGCTTATCCAGCCTTTAAAGGCAGCACTTGGAGTCAAGGAAAATTAATTGGAGCAAAACCCGTAGAGTGGTTTTTACAACACGCAGGAAATAAAGAACGCTGGCAAAAATTGAGTTTGGAAATTCAACAATATGGGATTCGCAATTCTCATATTACCGCGATCGCTCCTAACACATCTTCTTCCTTAGTGCAAGGATGTACCGCTAGTATTTTACCTTGTTATAGTCGTTTTTTCTATGACAAATGGGCAAAAGGAACCGTACCCATTGCCCCACCTTTTCTGCGGGATCATTTCTGGTTTTACCCGGAAAATAAAAGCCTAAATCAACAAATTGTTGTGAAAGCAGTTGCTACTGTTCAACAATGGATTGATACCGGAATTTCAATGGAATTAATGTTTAATCTCAACGAAGGAATTTATTTCCCCGATGAGCCTGATCGGACTCTTAAAGCTAAAGATATTTTTGATACTTTAATCTTGGCTTGGCAACAAGGGTGTAAAGCCGTTTATTATGTCAGGACTGTACAGCGTGACAGCTTCAAAGAAACTGATGATAGCTGTGCCTCTTGTGCAAACTAAAAGTTAAAGATACAGTAGAGACGTTGTATACAACGTCTCTACTGTATTTTACAAGTATGACCCTAGACTTCTTTTCATCATCAGCAATGGATAAAAATGGGCATCAAAAACCCTTAAAAATGCCCATAAATCCCATTTTTAACCCCAATGGAAACGATGATATTGCCCATCGTTCAATTTGGTTTGGGGAAACCACCAATTTAATGCAGGTGCGACCTGAACTGGTCGTTTGAACTGGGACGGCGAAGTCCTCTAGGGATTTCCACCCCTAGCCCTCGTAGAAAAGACTCGCAAGAGTCCGACGACTACCAAAGTAAGTAATGAAATGGTAGGAATGCACGTCCTAAATGTAGCCTGAAGCTGCTAGGGTTAAGCGGTCAAGGAGCTAGAGGGAAAAGATGGGAAGGACGAACATGGTCTAAGTTGTTGATTATGCTGCGTGATAGTTTGAAGAGCCAAACTACCCTGATAGGCTCTAACCAAAATGGTAAGGAGGTGGTCTAAATATATTGCATTTATTTAGACGTGGAAACAAAACCCCTCCCGCAGTAGAGACAGCCGCCCTAACCCATCCAGAAACTTCAAACGATACAACAGGATAAGCCCTACAAAGTCTTAGTCGAGGTCGAAAAACTAAGTAGGCCAATCGTAAGAAAGGCGGAATCCTTTGGAGGGTAAAGGATGAGAGAAAAAGCGAAAGCCCTTTGGTAATAAGAGGGATAGGGGTTCTAAATTTGCCCCTGACCGAAAGGAATAGCAGACTTCTCTTGGGTCTTATACGGAAAAGACAATGACAAAGAAACCAAACGGAGATAAAAGTTAGATGTCAGCAAAACTGATAAATGGAGTCAACGGACAACTAGAGGACTGGAGCCAAGTAAATTGGAAGAAAGCCCACAAGATTGTTAGGAATTTACGTCAAAGAATTTTCCGTGCCCGAAAACTTGGTCAGTGGAAGCAGCTACGACGGCTGCAAAAACTGTTAATCAGAAACTACGCCAACCTATTGCTAAGTGTCAGACAAATTACTCAGGTTAACACCGGAAAGCAAACGGCGGGAATAGACAAGGAGGTTGTAAATACACCCGCACAGCGAGTAAAACTTGTCCAAGAATGGAAGATGCCAAAAGCAAAAGCCACAAGACGGGTGTATATACCCAAAGCAAATGGCAAGAAACGTCCTCTCGGAATTCCTACCGTAAAGGATAGAGTCGCACAGGCAATAGTCAAAAACTCACTAGAACCCGAATGGGAAGCAGTGTTTGAGCCTAATTCATACGGATTCAGACCCGGAAGAAGCTGTCAGGATGCTATCGCTCAATGTTTCCAAAGATTAAGCGTGAAGAATGGCAGAGAGACAGACTCTTATATTCTCGATGCAGATATTGAAGGATTTTTCGATAACATTGCCCATGAATCCATTCTGAATATGATTAATTCATTTCCCAAAAAGGAACTAATCAAAGAATGGTTAAAAGCAGGATTCGTCTATGATTGTGTCCACAATCCCACCAATACAGGTACTCCGCAAGGAGGTGTTATAAGTCCACTACTGGCTAACATTGGATTACACGGACTCTTAGAAGTAGTTGAAAGCCTACCAGTCTATCAATACCATGACAATGTAAACAAGAAAACTGGTAAGGTCTATCAACATAAAACTAGGACTACTCTAGGTGTCATTCGATATGCAGATGACTTTGTAATAACATCAAGGGATAAAGAGACACTAGAAAAAGCGCTAATCCTGATTAAGCAATGGTTAGCAGAAAGAGGACTTAATATTAGCGAGGAGAAAACAAGGATAGTACACATAGAGGACGGATTCAATTTCTTGGGGTTTAACGTGCGTCGCTATCAAGGCAAACTATTAATCAAACCTCAGAAAGAAAAGGTCTTAGCTTTTTGTCAGAAAATAGGGGAAACCATATCAATGATGAAAGCTTCGACTCAAGAAGAAGTCATCAAGAAGTTAAATCCAATTCTCCGGGGCTTTGCTAACTACTATAGAGGTGTAGTTAGTAAGGAAGTCTTTGAATATATCTCACATAGAGTATGGCAATACCTTTGGACATGGGCGCGGCGTAGGCATCATGCCAAATCAACAGAATGGGTTAAAAAGAAATACTTCACCCGGTTAAAAGGGAAAGATTGGACATTTATGTGTCAAGGGACTGGTAGGAAAGGAAAGGAAAAAACTTACATCCTATACGACATCAGTAGTACACCCATAGAGAGACACATAAAAGTCAAAAGTAATAGCAGTCCAGATGACCCTAACCTTAAAGAATACTGGGAGAACCGCAACACAAACAACGGTAAGAAATACTGGGCAAAAGGTTCTAAATATGAACAAATAGCCAAAGAACAAGGATGGAAATGTGCCGTCTGCGGAGAACACCTATTCAACGGTGAAAATATCGAAACCCATCATATAGTACCTGTTGCAGAAGGTGGAACGGACGACACCGAAAACCTGATGCACCTGCACAGTGCGTGCCATAAGCAGGTACACAGTAAAACCAAGTTTGAAGGCTTGAAGTAAGGCTTGAGCCGTGTGATTAGTAATAGTCACGCACGGTTCTTAGGGGAGGGGGGAGCGGTGACGCTCGAACCTTACCCGACTTAAACGACGTGCGTTATTCCTGGGCTGTCGGTTTGTACAAGCAAATGCGCGAGAATTTTTGGGTTAATTAGGTAGCTCAGATTAAATCCCTTGAAAACGGTGGAACTCTGTATAATTTATTGGCGTAAGGTATTCCAAAAATTAGATAAATGTATTCTCTTGTGTTCTAACTGTCACAGGATTTTACATTACAGACAATACCGTGCCAAGCTTGCTAAAAAGCAAGAAGGTGTAGAGACTAACCCTATACGGGAGTAGGCAGTAAGCGATTGACTGTCGAAGCAGGGGACTCCTTTTTAGATTAAAAGGATGATGAGATAGTCCGATCCATAAGGTGACTTATGGCAGCTTGAATCAAGCGGGTTAGACTTAGCGAATCTAACTGAACACAAATGACCTGAAAAATTAGATATTACTCAGGATGTCGTGGATTATGTTAATTTAACTCCCGATGAACGCTGGGCATTTGATGGAATTTTATCCTATTTAACGTTCTTAGATTCCATTCAAACCTGCAATATTCCTCATCTCAAAAGTTGTGTAACTGCCCCAGAAATTAGTCTGTGTATGGCAGAACAAACCTCTCAGGAGGCAATGCACAATCAGAGTTATCAATACATGATTGAAACGATTATTCCATCGGATCGGAGAAATTTTGTCTATGATTTTTGGAGAACAGATGAAGTTTTACGCGATCGCTGTGAATTTATTGCCGGAATTTATCAAAAATATATGGATAATCCCACCCTTGAAAACTACTTTATTTCCCTGTTAGCCGACTATATGTTAGAAGGACTTTACTTCTACAATGGGTGTGCGGCTCGTTCTGTTGAAATGATTTAGGTTTTTCTGAACTTAATCTGGGAAACAGGCGAGGTTCTTTACAAGCTTCATAAATCTACGGCAGGAATGACTGAACCTAGAATGGAGTAATTTACGAACCTTGACAACTCAATTAGCTTGATGGTGAAATTCCATCCCATTCAGATACCGAATGTGACTCCACTTCCACAGGTTTGAGACTGACCATCAACGCCTGAAGCTGGAAGGAAATGCGATAAAACCTTGCTGCTAAGGCATACCATCGCTAGGGAAGTAACTCATGGTTAACTAACAGTGAACTGTCAACAAGCCTCGTGATAGAAAATGGCGAAAAAGTAGATGACACGCCAAGCCAAAGGCAAGCTCCTTGGATTAAGTAATAGCCGTTGCTTAATCAAACTAAAGTAACTATCCGTTTGCTTTAGGAGGTATCCATTACAGGAGTCGGGGTAAAGACAGAACCTAAAAGTTACATAAGAAGCTAATTGGGAACGAGAAAAACCTTAAAGTCTCTTGGATAGGTCGATATTCAAGTAGGTGTCAACCGTATGGCTATAAGGGGAAGGATGTTCTAAGAAGCAAACGCTTTTCTGTAATGGAAAAGATACGCTGACGTAGGACGGCTTACAGAAATTATTGATGGAGTATGTAATTTTATGTCCAATGCCATTAACGAATCAGTTAAGAGGAAGGAATACGAAACTGACCAAACTGAAGCTTGGTTCAATATTAATTGGAAACAAGTTTCACGGAAAGTTTATAAGTTACAGAAACGGATTTATGAAGCTACCCAACGTGGCGACATAGGGGCGCAACGCTCTTTACAGAAAACGCTTGTTAATTCTTGGTCTGCAAAGGTTCTGGCGGTTAGAAAAGTCACTCAAGACAATCGTGGCAAAAACACGGCAGGAATTGATGGAGTTAAAACTCTAAAGCCCAACCAAAGACTACAATTGGCGGAAAGGCTCAAAGTAAGCTCCAAATCCAAACCCGTCAAGCGAGTATGGATTCCCAAGCCGAACAAGGATGAGAAACGACCACTAGGCATACCCACTATAGAGGAACGAGCAAAACAAGCTCTCCTAAAAATGGCTCTTGAGCCTGAATGGGAAGCCAAGTTTGAACCTCATTCATACGGTTTCAGACCTGCCCGAAGCACCCGTGATGCCATCACTTACATCCACACAGTGCTGTCAACAACAGACGGGAAATGGGTATATGATGCCGACATTTCAGGGTGTTTCGACAACATTGACCACACAGCCCTATTGGATAAAATCAATACTTGTCCAACTTTCAGACGGCAAATTAAAGCATGGCTGAAAAGCGGGGTTATTGACTTTAATAACAAAGGTGAAAAAAATGGATTTACTCCCTCAACCTCTGGCACTCCCCAAGGTGGTGTTATCTCTCCACTCCTAGCTAACATCGCCCTTCACGGGTTAGAAGAACGGCTGAAGGATTGGTTATGGAATGAGAAGAAATATCGAATTCCAGAATGGAACGCCACTGACCAAAGATGGGGAACAGTAGGTAAAGTGAGAACTCAAAAATCCTTGTCCGTTGTTCGTTACGCTGATGACTTTTTAGTTATTCATCCTGACAAGAAAATCATCGAAGAAGTCCAACAGGTTGTAAAGGACTTCCTAACCCAGATAGGGCTAGAAATCAAACCTGAAAAAACCCAAATGGTACACTCTACCGAGGGCCTCGACTTTCTCGGTGTCAACATCAAACACCATAAAACAGGGGAATACAGAAGTGCAAAACGAACCAACGGAAAAACCACTGGATATGTGATGTTAATCACTCCCAGCAAAGAGGCTGTCCAGAACCACTATCAACGCCTAGCCCAAATCGTTGACTTACACAGGGCATCGTCACAGGAAATACTAATCAAACATCTGAATCCGATAATCCAAGGGTGGTGTAACTATTACCAACCCTATGTTTCTAAGGAAGTCTTTGTCAAAATTGACCATCTTTTAACACATAAGTTAATCCGATGGGCAAAAAGAAGACATCCTAATAAACAGAGGAAATGGGCGTATCGTAAATACTTTACCCTCCAAAAAGGAAACAGATGGACATTCCGAGGCAAAACAAATACCCTGATCAAACACTCTGACATTCCAATTGTCAGACATATAACGGTTAAAGGCGAAGCGAGTATTTATGATGGCAATTTGGCTTATTGGGCAAAACGGGTTAAATCTCACCCCATGCTGAATAGCACAGAATTAAAACTGATGCAAAAGCAAAAAGGAATTTGCCCTATTTGTAAAGGTAAATTCAATGACGGGGACTTATGGGAAACAGACCACATTCACCCTCAAAGCAAAGGTGGGAAAAGAGAAATGAAAAATCTCCAACTCATCCACAAACATTGCCATCTTGAAAAGACCAGAAACGAGCGTAAACAAGTCACAAAAGTAGAGCAAAACTGCACTGTAAGTCAGGAGCGGTGTGAGGTGAAAGTCTCACGCACCGTTCTGAAGACAAGTGGTAATCGTGAGGTTATCACTTAGTTTAACTCATCTATTTCTACAATTTGGCTTCCCGAATGTTAATGCCGGGATCTGCTGATATTTTCAAAATGATTAACCGTTAAATTCATAGCGGCTTTTCACGGTAACGTGAATCGAAAACCCCTCTAATTCAGGGAAACTCTCAATTGAGACAATCCTGAGCCAAGTAGAAAGATGAACTTCCCCATGTTATAATTCATCTACAGCCTAATAGATGTCTTAGCTCATGGATGCGAAACACCCTGATTTACCTTATACCGTTTCCGAAGATGGTTCTATGCTCAAAGTAAGAGGTCAAGGAATTAAGAAGACGACCCGAAGTACCGCCGGATATCGTCAGATTAGTTGCTATGGAAAGACATTTCTTGTTCATAGAGTTGTTTGGGAAGCATTTAATGGGGAAATACCACAGGGATTGCAAATCAATCACATTGACGGAAATAAAGCTAATAATAGTCTGTCTAATCTTGAGTTGGTGACACCTGCTGAAAATATCCGTCATGCAGTCAAAACAGGATTAAAACAAGGGCAGTCGTGCCGAAACTAACTCTATGGCAAAACTCACGAATGAACAATATTTGGAAATAATCCATGATCTTGTCAATGGGGCAACCAATCAAGAGGTTGCTGATAAGTATGGGTTACACTCCCGCTATATCTCACTGATTCGTCATAGAAAACGTTTGAAGTCTGTTTGGCAGCAATTCGAGAATGAACATCAAGTCGTTCAAGTTAAAAATAGTTCGGGTTTAAACAGTAAAATTCCTATTGAGAAAAGAATTGAAGCTATTAAGAGACTCCCGACTTGCTCTAATAAGGAATTAGCCCAATGGCTTGATGTTGACTGCTCTGTTATTAGCAATGTTCGTCATAGAAAAACATGGATTGATGCTTGGGAAGTTGTTGATTCTAAAGGTGCAACGACTAGCGGTAAAAGCGTAGGTTCAAGTGAACCGAAACGGGGGGCTTCCTATTAGGAAGATGATATAGTCTATTCTGAAAGGTGACTTTCAGCAGTTCTTAAGAGAACGGGCAAGGACTAACGACCCTTGTTGAATATTAAGGATGAACTTTCTCATGTTCGGTTATTCCAAAAGTTAATTCCTGAAGCCATGCAAGTGTTTACTCATTCCGTTGACCAAGTTTATGAAATGTTCAATACTGCTGTTGAACATGAATGTAAATGGACTAATCATATTGTGGGCAACAATATCTTAGGAATCACGGAATCTAGTACCGAACAATACACCAAATATCTAGCCAATATTCGCTTGCGTTCGATTGGTTTAGAACCCCTTTACACGGATAAAAAGTACAGCAAAAGTCCCTATACCCATTTAGAACGCTTCTCTGATACCAAAAAAGAAGCGCATACTAAAGCCAATTTCTTTGAAGCCAGCGTCACCAGTTATGTGATGTCTTCCGGCGTTAGCGGTTGGGACGAAATTTAACCTCTCGTAGAGACGCGCCATGGCGCGTCTCTACCGTTGGGATAAAATTTATGTCACCATAAAAAGAATAGCGTTCTAAGCCTGTTTGCTCGAAATCTGTATGAATACTATCCCTCCTACAACCGAGAGTCTTATTCCCACAGAAAGACTCAAGAATTTAATTAATCAATCGATTACAACCCTCGAAACCTTGCTTCAAGATCAGAACGTTTCCCCTTCAGAACGAGCGAATATTGCCTTAAAAATATTAGAAATGGGAGGATGTTCTTCTGTTATTCCCCTTGAACTTGTACAATCTCCTTCTCTGCTGAGTTCATCTTCACTTTCTAACAAGCCTACTGTTCCCCAACTGGCTGCAACGACTGTTGAAGTTCTCCCAACTTCAGCACCGATTATTCCTGAGAATCAGCTAACAATTTTACCCGCTCATTATGTCCAAATTGAAAGTTTCTTATCCCCTAAAGAACACGAAGAAGCCTTAAAAATTGCTTTAAAACAACCGAGTAAATTTGTCAATTCTAAAACGACAACTCAAGCTATTAATTATCGTAAATCTTCTATTTTATATGCAACGCTATTCCCTGATTTTTATGAATTTCTCCGTAAAAAAATAATTGCTACACTTCCTTCAATTTTAACTCAGTTGAATATTGCACCCTTTAGCGTTGCTCAAGTAGAAATGCAATTAACGGCTCATAATGATGGCTGTTTTTATAAAATTCATAATGATTCTGGGAGTCCTGAAACCAATACTCGCATCCTCACTTATGTTTATTATTTTTATAAAGAACCTAAAAATTTTTCAGGGGGAAATTTAAGATTGTATGCAACGGAATGGCAAAATGGTTATGCTTTAAATGAACGGGAATTTATAGATATTGAACCTCATAATAATAGTATCGTTTTTTTTGATAGTCGTTGCAAACATGAAGTTATGCCCGTTAGTTGTCCATCCCGACGCTTTGAAGATGGACGCTTTACCCTCAATGGTTGGTTACGCGCTGAATAAGCTCGTTATAGGGACACTTTTTAAAACTGTCTACTATTATTAACAAGTTCTGTCAATCCCAATTACGATAGACCCAAACTAATACAGCTTGGAGCAACAGCAATGAGCAATAAACAAATGGTTGCACAAAAAGATACATCCGCTTGGATTCTTCAAGTTTGGGTTTCATTTATTCTGGCTGTATCTACAACTGCGGTTGGGATTGCTTACCTTCCCGTTGATATTTGGGTAAAAGGATTTATGGGAATGGGGTTAACTTTTTCGGTGGGTTCCTCTTTTACTTTAGCAAAAACGATTCGAGATAATCACGAAGCCGAAAAACTGTTATCTAAAGTTGATCAAGCTAAATTAGAAAAATTATTAGCTGAATATAATCCGATTAAGTAATTAAGCCAATTAATCCGTAGGGTGCGTAAGAGCTTCTCGCACGCACCTATTAACACCTAAAATTATCAAGTGAGGGAAGGCTCACTTAGAGTTATCCAGCGAATGAGGATACTCCAATAACACCGCAATAGCAGTTTGTAAAAGTTCTTCAGTTCGAGCTTTGATAGAACGAAGATAGGTTTTCAATTGTACCTTATGCGATCACATACCGCTATAGTTTTTTATTTTTGCTTTCCGATATTGGTAATAACAAGGTATGCTTAATCTCCTCACACACTTGGGGTGACACTTCACAACCACTATTGAGACAATCCACTAACAATTTATTCACATAGTAATACTGTTGAAGCAATTTTTTCTGGGAGTCACTGAATTGACTTTTCTCATTAAAATCTCTATATTCAATCATCACCAACTTTAATTTATCTGTCCAAATCTGGCTGTTCTTTTGCCACCATTCTATAAATTTTTCTTCATCTGTATGCGGGTCATGGAGTTGATTTTTAAGTTGTAGCGAATGGGTTAGTTTAAACTTATTGAATTTAGGATTAAGGGCATTTACCAGTTCACTATTAAAGTTATGGGCAAGGTTATGAGCAAGGTCAAAAGCTATAGCTAGATCATTTTTTAGGCTACAAAACTCACTATAAGCATCATTAAAAGCTTTATAAATAGCATTATTGAAAATAATTGCATCACTTGAAATGTTGGTAGTGTTCATTCCAGAGACATAATTAATCGCATCATCAAGGACAGAGGCACTGACAAGAGCATTGTTAAGAGCGTGGTCAAGTTGTTGGACATGGAAATGGTCAAGACCAAGAATAAAGGTAAAGTAAAAGGCTCTCACAGTTGGTTTGTCAGCAACCTGAACTACAAGTGATTTTTGGTTCACCCAGGCGAGAAACTGTTGCAACTTATCATCAGCTACAAGCTCATCAATCTGCTGTTTCATTGATAATAGTAGGTGATCGGCTGGTTGCATCATGCCAACTGCTAGTAAAAATACTTCTCGCCAACTTCTCTTGGTTATGTGGCTAACCCACCTATTCAAAGCCAGTAGATTAAGACTAAGACTATCAATAATTGCTCTGGCAGTAAAATGCTCCTGAAAAGTCAGATGGGAGAAAGAATAAATTCGCTGCGCTCTCTCTACCAATAACCCATGTTGGGCTGCAATGGATTTCAGCACTGCTTCACTATCTAGCTGCAATTGGATTGGGTCAATATGGGCATTTGGTAAGGTACAAAGATAGTCTGCGATAAGTTGCTGTAGTTTATCTTGCTCCAAAAAGTAATCCTCACGCTCAAAGGTAATGGCTGCTACCTGACTTAGTAGCTGTTTTTTGCGTAATGCAGATAAATGTTTATAAGCATTATCCCGTTCTATTCCCCTGGATTTATCCCATTTTCTTAGTAAAATTTCTAGCCCTTCTTCATATAGCTTGGCTCGGTTAGATGGGAATTCAGTTTTAGATTGAAAAACTAAACAGGTCAAAATTAACAAAATGGGGGTAACGGCAATTTCCCGAATAGGCTGGTTTTCAGGAAGATTTAGCTTTTCTATAAATCGAGTTGCCTTTTCTTTACCCTCTTCCTCTGAATTTTTGTCAACCGCTATAAACCACTTTTTAGCAAAATCCTCAATTTGCTCATCATTAAAATCTGATATTTCAACATCAGTGAAGTTGGAAAATTTATACTGTTGAGCAGCAATCCGACAACTAATAATAAACTGATTTTTGTAATACTTTTCACAAAATCGGCGAATTTGTTTGACAATTTCATCACCATCCTCTTCTGGCACTTCATCCAAACCATCAAGTAAAATCAGTGCTCTACCATAATTTAGTATCTTGTCTGTTACCGATTGTTTCACAATGCTACAGCTATCTAATTGTTGGCTAATGTAGTGAAATAGGCTAAAGTCTTCTCTATCGCTAGCATCTTCAGCAAAAGTTTTTAACCGGATAAAAATTGGCACTCGGTCAGCTTGTAACTGACCTTGATTACATTGGATAGCTATGTGTTGTAAAAAGGTGCTTTTACCTGCTCCGGGTCTGCCCAATACCATTAACTTAGAGTAATTTTCTATAACCGCTAGACCTGGAACTCCTGGCTTACGAACCTTGCCCAAGCACCACCGATTAAATTCATCAGTTGTTGGGTTATAGATTTGCGGAAAGTCAGAACGCTCTAATCGTGTGTAACTAATTGGTTCATCCAAAATGTTGACATCGACATAGAGGTCATCTAACTCAATCGGTCGAGCAACATCCAATATCTGCAAAGTGCCACACTGGTCTTGAATTTTGTTGTAATAGTGCGAACGGATCTGTGGTACTACCTCGACAATAACTCTCAAAAAATCAATATCCAGAATTGAACGCCATTCCAGCTTTAAATTTGAACAAATATTGATAAATACATCATGCTCAATTGGCTCACCTACGAAAAATTGCTCGATTGACTGGATAGCTAATTTAATGTTATTTGCCAGTGCCTGAAACTTCTCTGCCAAAATCAGATTTTTTCGATTTAACTTCATGTCATCTGGCTTATCCAGATATCCTTGATGACGCTTTTTTTCCTGAAGCATCGCTTTTTCGCGTTCAAAATCTTCTTTAGCTTGAATTACCGACGGAAAATTTTCAAGAGCCTGTTTTACTTCTTCGAGCTTGTCTGGAGATACCTGGAGGATTCCCGTCTTATTTACCAGAATATCAATATCACTGCTATTGTCCAGTGCTTTCCCAACTAGCTTCAATTCAACATCCTGTGATGGAGGAGCATTACTCTGCTCTTTATCCTCTTGTTCAGATTCAATGTTTTTTGGTAAATAAGCAACTTCTTTCCAATCTAGATCGAGCTTGAAGCAGATTTCTTGAAAGGATTTACGGTTAACAGTTTTGCCCTTAAGAAAATTACCAATTGGCTGGCGACGACGTAGATCTACTTCCTCTGCCAGTTCTTGTTGAGTCCATCCTGTGCGCTCAAAAGCCCTTTTTACCTTTTCTAGTTTTTCTGGATCTACCCGAAGCGATTTCCTTGCCATACCCTGACTACATAGCCTATATCCACTTTAACCCAGTCTGTTGAAACGCATACCTAAACTCATACCCAAAATCACGCATTTGGAGAACGTTACTCAAACTTAATCTCATCCATCAACCATCGAAGCTAGTTGATGTAGTGATTTAAACCTCAGAATTTATGAAATCAACCTACATCAATGGGCGGTTTTACTATAAAGATGAAAATGGCATCTTGCTACGAGCCGTTACCACAATACTTAAGGCTACACAGCCGATTGAGTCTGTAGCTGCCCTTTCCAATTGGCGCAATAAAATAGGAGAGGCAGAAGCAAATCACATTGCCTTAACTAGCCGTCGCCGAGGAGAACAATTACATCAATGGGTTAAGGAATATTTGCAAGGGTTATCTCCCACTGCTTCCAGCCTAATTGAACCCTATTGTTATAGCGTTCAATCCGTTTTAGAGAAACTTAGCGATATTCAATTAGTCGAAACAGTTGTGCCAAATTATGTGGAAGGTTACGCTGGGAAACTTGATTTAGTTGCTCGTTATGAAGGTGTTCCATGCACAATTGAGTGGACGACTGCTGAGGAACCTAAACTTCGAGTGGGAAAACTCTACGATAAACCTTTACAGCTTGTAGCTTATGGTGGTGCAATTAATCGATGCTATGGTGAAAGTTTGTTTGGCACTAAAGTTGTTAATGGTTTAATTGTCGTAGCTCTTCCAGGTGAAGATGCGGAAATATTTACGTTCAAACGAGAAGAGTTGCTCAACTACTGGCAGGAGTGGTTAAAACGGCTAAAGTCTTTTGGAGAAAAAGCAGCTTGATAACCTTGACAATAACGAAAGATTAAAATAGGCAAAAGAAAAATATTCTCCTTTTGCCTAATTCTATTAAATAAATATAAAAAATGGCAGTTTTTAGCCCACCAGAAAAAAGTTATTCGGTTGGAGAATTCTCTCGTTTCCGTTGTTCCTGGTGGCGTTTCCGACGTGCCATCGCGGCTTCGACGGGAAAACCAACAACGGGAATTACCTGATCTTGACGTTCTGCTTCTAAACGTTTCAGTTCAGTGTAATTAACCCAATGGATACAATTGACCGGACAAGTATCAATGGCTTCCTGTATTAACGCTTCTGAATCGCCATCCTGTCGAAAAACACGGGCTCGACCATAACTTTCTTCGATAAAAAAGGTATTACGAGCAACGTGGGAACAGTGTCTACACCCAATACAGGTGAGTTCATCCACATAAACCCCTTTTTGTCGTAATACACCGCCGAGTTCCGGTTCAAACCCAGACCGCTCCGGTGCATTTCGCAAAAACCCGCCCAATTCTGGTTCTAACCCAGACCGTTCGGAAACGGGTTCAGTTAGCGATACAGACCCATCAGACATTAGGCACTCCAGCGTTGTAAAACTAAGCGGATGGAACCATCTTGATGATTTTGTTGTTCTGAAACGTGAAACCCTTGTTTGGCGGTTTCATTAACAACGGTTTGGTAAGCATACCGTTGAGTGATTTTGCTTAAAAAATTCTCAACGGGAACAGCTTGTTGCCAAAATTGTAAATCAGCAACAAACTCGTATTCTTGGCCATTCCAAGTAAAGCCCAGGTCATAGCCATTGTCTTGCTCAATAACAACTTGAGCCGGACGGGTTTGACCTTGATAACCGCGCACCTCTTTGGGCCCAGCTTTCCAGTCAATGCCCAGATCGCTTAAAGCAGTTTGTAATGAGGTAAGATTACGAATTTGGGTTTTGATTTGGCTAAAGTGTGACATAGTTGGCGATTTTCAACGAGATGTTTAGTGAACTCAAAAACAGAATTTACCAATGGCTCGAACCCACATGGGTTGTCGCGCTATCTGACTGCTGTTGGTTCTGGGCGTAATACTCAGAGGTGGTTTCCTGAGTTAATACAATGCCTAATTCGGCCTCCAGTGCAGCCGTTACTTCCGCACAGGAAGCCCCAACAATACCAGTAACTTTCTCCTGCACACGGCCATCTGGATAGATGATGAATTCTAACGTTTCCATAGGCTAGGGGAATGGCGAGGAAATATAGGACAGGATAGCTCGACCTTAGCGGTTGAACCGTCGGATAGGTTGCAATCGCTCTGTCGAAGTGCGTTTGACTCGAAAAGTCCGTACATCAATTGTGACGAATGGATCAAAAACGAGTCACAACTTAACAAAAGTTATTAATACCTGAAGCAGTAGGTCAATTATATGTTAAGTTTATCCGCCTTTGAGATCAAGGTTGGAGGGAAGAGGGAATGGGGAATTACGAATTACGAATTACGAATGGGGACAGAAATTAAAGGTGCGTCGCCTAGAACCCTTGTAGAGACGCGCCATGGCGCGTCTCTACAACTGGAATGCGTAGCTCAACAGTTCAGCGTCAACCCTCAACCGCCAATTGTTCTATAATCTCTGTGATCTGCACTGCGTTGTTACGACCCCAAACCGTTATGCAACTTGCTCCCAAACCTGTTACGGATGAAACTTTATCCCAACCTCAAACGGAAACGATTATTTTAGATGTGGGGGGGATGCAGTGTGCTGGATGTGTCAAAGCCGTGGAACGTCAACTCATCCAACAACCGGGGGTGATTTCGGCTGCGGTGAATTTGGCGACGGAAGTGGCAACGGTTGAATGTGCAGTCAACCAAATTAACCCAGAAAATTTAGCTGAAATTTTAACCCATACTGGGTTTCCCACCCAACCCCGTAGTTTAACGTCTAACGCTACGGACAAATTAAAGGCGTTACAAGAGCGACATCGCCAGGACATGGGAAAACAAATTCAACGCATTGTTACCTGTGGTCTGTTGTTATTGTTATCGAGTATTGGACATTTACATCATTTTGGCTTTCCCCATATTCCCTTTCTGAGTAATATTTGGTTTCATTGGGGACTGGCTACCATTGCCTTATTATTTCCGGCGCGGTCAATTATTATTGATGGGGGGCGGAGTTTATTCAACAATGCTCCTAATATGAATACGTTGGTCGGACTGGGAACGTTAACGGCTTATTTAACCAGTTTTGTCGCTTTATTATTTCCCCAATTAGGTTGGGAATGTTTCTTTGATGAACCCGTGATGTTATTAGGGTTTATTTTATTAGGAAAAACCTTAGAACAACACGCTCGACAAAAAGCAGCCACCGCCTTTCAATCTTTAATCGCGTTACAACCAACTACAGCCCGTTTAATTCCTCCTCAATCTCAGGATATTGGAATTTTAAATAGTGTAGAAATTCCCGCCGAACAAGTCAAAGTGGGGGAATGGTTACAAGTTTTACCCGGTGAAAAAATACCCGTTGATGGCGAAATTCGTTTGGGAACAACCACCGTTGATGAATCCATGTTAACCGGGGAATCGATGCCGATTTTAAAACAAATTGATGATCATATTTCTGCGGGTACAATTAATCAATCGGGGGTGATTTTAATTGAAGCAACCCGCACGGGTTCTAATACTATTTTAGCACAAATTGTACAGTTAGTAGAAACCGCCCAAACTCGTAAAGCTCCCATACAGAAATTAGCGGATACAGTGGCGGGATATTTTACTTATTTGGTGATGAGTTTAGCGAGTTTAACCTTTTTATTTTGGTATGGGTTAGGAACTCGAATTTGGCCGGATGTGATGACCTTAGCGGGGGTAGAAATAGCGACAAATGCCCCTTTATTATTAAGTTTAAAATTAGCGATTGCAGTATTAGTCATTGCTTGTCCCTGTGCTTTGGGATTAGCAACACCTACGGCTATTTTAGTCGGTTCAGGAATGGGTGCAGAACGAGGATTATTAATTAAAGGCGGGGATATTTTAGAACGAGTCCATCAACTGAATACGATTGTTTTTGATAAAACTGGAACCTTAACAAAAGGTTCTCCCACCATAACAGATTGCCTTTCAATTTCTGAGTTAACCTCCCCAGAAATATTACAATTGGCGGCAACAGTAGAACAGGGTTCAAATCATCCGATTTCTGAAGCGATTTTAACAGCAGCAAACCATCAAAATTTACCCTTATTAACGGCATCGGATTTTCAAACTCAACCGGGGTTAGGAGTTTCGGCTATTATTGATCATAAAAAGGTATTTGTGGGCAATTTGGCGGGTTTAATGGAATTTAATATTATTCCCCCTCAACCTTTACCGGAATTTTTAGGAAAAACGATGGTTTATATTGCCATTGAGGGTAAAGTTATTGGGGTAATGGCAATGAGTGACCCCCTGAAAACCGATGCAAAATCAACCCTTGAACAGTTAAAAAACATGGGGTTACGGGTGATTTTATTAACGGGCGATCGCCAATCTGTTGCTACTGCGATCGCATCTGAGTTAAACTTACAATCAGAGGATATTTTTGCCGAAGTTCGACCCGAAGGTAAAGTGAATGTGATTCAAACGTTACAACAACAAGGTCAAGTTGTGGCAATGGTAGGAGATGGAATTAACGATGCACCCGCCTTAGCGCAAGCGGATATTGGCATCGGGTTACAAACGGGCACGGATGTTGCTAATGAAACGGCTGATATTGTATTAATGCGAAATTCCTTAATTGATATTGTTGACTCTATCCAATTAAGTCGCGCTACCTTTAATAAAATTCGTCAAAATCTCTTCTGGGCATTTGGTTATAATATTGTAGCAATTCCCCTGGCGGCTGGATTATTATTTCCTCAATTTGGTATTTTATTAAGTCCTTCAATGGCGGGTGCTTTGATGGCTTTAAGTTCGGTGAGTGTTGTTAGCAATTCGTTATTATTACGTCGTCATGTTAAACGTTAGAAAACCCGCGTTATTATTCACTATCCTTGGCTTCTCCTGCTTCGATTTCTACTTCTTCTAAGGATTGTCCATCTTTACTGAGTAAACGCCAAAGATCGTCATAGAAAAAGTAATCAATTGTTTGAATATGTTGTGAGAGCAAAGAGTCAGTAACCATATGGGGTCGAATATCACAATAATATACACCGTCTAATGGGTTTAGCCTAATAGTGTAAGCTTTGAAATGTCCTGACAGAAAAGTTGAATTAATACCATATTTATTTAATTGCTTTGTCTTCTTCCTTTGCACATCATTGAGAAAGATAGCAATGTGAGGTAGATTAGTAGCAGTTAACTTGTTGTACAGAAACTTATCTACAAAAATTTTGTCAATCCGATCTTTACTTGAAGTTTTCACTGAACCAATAATTTTAAGCTGATCTTCTTTACTCATTAATAAATCATGTTGATAACTCATATTAAATAGGAATTCGCCGTTATCATCCTTAATTGGAACTTGTGCTGTTCCAGCAACACAGTCTATATCTAACTCCGAAATGATAAGACGGATCAAACGCTCAAAAAGATCTCCATTTACCTTGCGGGCTTGATTAGATTTTCCTGAAGGTAAGGCATCAAGGGCAGCACCAATAGATTGCTGAATAGTATAGATAGTACGAACTAAAACTTGCCTTAACTGATCATTAGGCAATTGTTGATCTCTTTCTCTTAACTGTGTAAGAACTTGTAAAAATTTTACAGAAGCATCCTCAAAAATAGCTTCTTCATACATTAATAAGGTGTTAACGGGGCGTGTAATATTGTAGAAACCATCATCTCGATACTGATAGAATTGGTAGTGATTTTCATTCTGTGAAACTATTCTGGCTTGTAAACCTTTTTCAATAAACTGCAAATATCTTTTGCAGAAGTCGATATAATCTTGAAGAGTTTGAAAATGTTTTTTATCAGTTGCATAATTCACTAAACTGGTTAAGCTCATCGGATAGACTCTCTCCTTTCGGCATTTTTCCGATCAAAAGCAATCCATTCATCTTTTGTCATCCGGCGAACATTTTGTATCCGTTGAAATGCCCAATCATTGTATTCCATATTCAGATCACAGCCCATCCACCGTCGATTTAGTTGTTCTGCAACCACAAGTGTTGTTCCTGAACCTGAAAATGGATCAATCACTAAATCCCCTTCATTAGAAGACGCAAGAACTAACTTTCTTAATAGCTCTTCAGGTTTTTGTGTCGGGTGAGGTGTTGTTTCACCCATGCCATTACAAGTAGTAGGAATCTCTATGACATCTTTAGGTTTTGCCCCTTTAGGATTAGGTGTCCAATTATCACGTTTCTTCTTTGCTCCTTTTCCGTAAGCACTCGTTTCTGCTTGTGGGTGAGAGGGGTATTTCAACGTATGTGCGCCATAGGGAATTCGTACATCGTCGATGTTAAGTTTAACTGGATTAGATTTACGAAAATGAATAATACTTTCATGGGAACGTCCCCAATCATGGGACATATTTGCTTTATTCTTGTAATGCCAAATTAACCAACGGCAACTTTTGAAATACTTTGATACTGGATGCTTTAGATCGGCTAAGATTTCAGAAAAACCACAAATGTAGAGAGAACCCGTTGATTTCAAAATACGGGAGGCTTCACTGATCCATTGAAGCGACCAATCAATGTACTGCTCTTGATTCTCGAAATTATCCCAGTCAGCTTTCTTAATGTTGTAGGGCGGATCAGCAAAAACTAAATCAATACTCTCAGAATCAAGGGATTTAAGCCAATCAATGGAATCACCTTGATAAAGTTGCCCATGAGGGTGTGAATATTGCAGTTGAAATGCTTTAGTTAAAGGTTTTGATGCTGGCTTCGTAAGTCGCTGTGTTTCAACAATTTCTAGGGAAGGTTGCGTCATACAGAAGGGCTGCTCAGAACTGACCAATGTTAATTATTCCTTGCTATTGTGTTAACAAATAGGAAATGATTATACTATATTTCCTAGTTCAACCGCTCCCTGCTATAAAATTAATGGAATTTGGCTGATCGGTGCAGGTAACATTTCTCCTCGAAAATCCAATACAGAAACAATCAATAAATAAGCCAGTGCCAGCAGAATTGAAATTGCACCTGTAATATAAGCAATCAGTTTTGAACGTTCCATAAATCCCGTTTTCCCTTAATCACAATATGAGGTTACTCTTCATTTTAAGTGGTAAACTGATTACTAAACCGAGACTCTTGAAACTCTTTAGATTTAGAAAGATAGCAATATTGAGTTTCTCGCATCAGCCGAGTAATGGTACTAACTAATTCACCCGCAAGAACAGGCTTGGATAGATATCCATCAAAACCTTCGGTCATCGCCTGATCCACCGCTTCTGAGTGAGTATAAGCACTGACGGCAATAACAGGAAGTCGGCTCCCGTGGGTGAGTTCAACAGATCTCAATTTTTGGATCAACGAATAACCATCCTCATCGGGCATACAAATATCACTAATGACCAGATCCGGTAAACAGTGCTCAATCGTTGCGATCGCATCCTGAACCGATGCCACCGCCTGCACCTGAATATCATACTCTTTCAGAACTTGAATCAGCAGTTCTCTGGTATCAGAATCATCATCTACCACTAAGACCCGTAACCCCGCCAAAACCGATTCTGCTTGCGGTATTATCCCCTCCGCCGTTTCCAAGTTTTCGGGTGGGGTATAGGAATCGAGATTCACGTCCAGCAAGGGAAACCGAACGCTGAAGGTAGCACCTTGGTTTTCTCCCTGACTTTCGACCGCAACTGTTCCCCCTTGCATTTCCACCAAGTTACGAACAATTGCTAATCCTAACCCTAACCCCCCATAATATTTTGTGGTTTTGCCATCCGCTTGACGAAAACGGTCAAACACGAAGGGGAGAAATTCTACAGGAATCCCAATTCCTGTATCCGTTACCTGAATTACCACCCAGGAGTGGGTAGACAAATCCTTGAAATTAAAATGATTTTTAGCTTTTTCCGGGCTAGTTTCTATCAATAATTCAACTTCAACCGCACCGCCTTGGGGTGTAAATTTAATGGCATTTGATAAAAGATTCCAGATAATTTGTTGTAAGCGACGAGCATCTCCTGCTACCCAATAAGAGTGATGGAGTTTAGAAGCAAGAGATTGAGAATGTTTAAAGTTTAAATCAATTTCTTTTTCTGCAAAGCTCAAATATAAATCATCAATAGCAGCTTCAACCACAGAAATAATATTAACGGGAACCCGATTTAGCTGCATTTTTCCAATAATAATTCGTGAAATATCTAAAATATCCTCAATTAATTTAGCTTGTAATTTAGCATTACGTTCAATGGTTTCTAAGGCTTTTCGAGTTTTGTCTTCACTAAATTTCTGATTTCTTAAAAGTTTAGACCAACCTAAAATCGAATTTAACGGGGTGCGGAGTTCGTGAGAAAGGGTGGCTAAAAATTCATCTTTTAAACGATTAGCTTCTTCCGCTTGTTGTCGAGCCGCTTGTTCCCGAATAAACTGAGCACGAGCTTCTTCGGCTTGTTTGCGGTCTGTAATGTCTTCTAGGGTTCCCACATGACCGAGTAAATCCCCATCGGAAGAAATCATAGGCGCGACTTTCATCTTCACCCAGCGCACTGAATTAGACTGACTATTCAGGCGAAACTCCTGAGAATATTCCTGTTTTTTTTGAATCCAATTTAACCACTGTTCCCCAGTTTGATCTCGATCTTGAGGATGAACAAATTCTAACCAGCCTTCAGGAAAACTGGCTTCATTGACCTGATCAAAAATCCTGTGGAAGCGAGGATTTGTGTAGGTACAGCAAGCTTCTATATCAATTACAAAAATTCCCACGGGAGAACAAGCACTTAAGGAGCGAAATCGTTCCTCACTTTTTTTTAAAGCGATTGTAGCTTGGAATAATTCGACAAAAACCGTTACTTTCGATAATAAAATTTCGGGTTCTAGGGGTTTAATTAAATAATCTACCGCCCCTAAAGAATATCCCTTAAACCTGAAATTTTCATTTTTACTAAAAGCCGTGAGAAATATAATCGGTGTCGAGCGGGTGCGATCGCGTTGTCGAATTAAACTTGCGGTTTCAAACCCATCCATCCCCGGCATCTGCACATCTAATAAAATCACTGCAAAATCATTTTGCAGCAGACATTTTAAGGCTTCTTCCCCAGAAGATGCTTTGACAATATTTTGACCCAAAGAGATCAAAATCGCCTCCAAGGCGAGTAAATTCTCCCAATGGTCATCAACAATAAGGATATTAACTTTAGGCATAATCAGTTATCAGTTATCAAGTATCCGCATCATCAGTGATCAAGTATCCCCATCATCAGTTATCAAGTATCCCCATCATCAGTTATCAATAAATAGGTAATGGGTAAAAATATCGATTATTGTGCTTCGCACAATAGCTGATTTCCCCTTCCCCTAACTTTTCTTTTTGATCACTGATAACTGGTAGAGACGCGCCATGGCGCGTCTCTACACTGATTACTGATGAATGGGAAGATAGAGCGTAAAAATAGCACCTTTACCCAAGTAACTTTTGACCGTAATATTTCCCCCATGAGCTTCTACGATACGACGGGCGATAGCTAAACCCAAACCTGTGCCTCGACCTTGACGCGATCGCTCGGCCGTGTAAAACTGTTCAAAAATATGGGGAAGATCCGTCGGACTAATTCCCTTGCCTTGATCTTGGATTTCCACAGCCACCTGAGAGCCCTCCTCCGTTCCCTTCACAAACACGGTAGATTTAGGATGAGAGTGCTTAATCGCATTATCCAGAATATTAAGAAAGGCTTGTAACAATCGTTCTGGGTCGCCCTGGAGTTCCACATCAGGAATATTGAGGGTAATTTCCACATCGGCACGTCTCAGACGAGATTCCATCGCTCTCACAGCCCGATTAATCAAGTCTCGCAGGTGTAACGGTTGGGTTTCTAATTCCGTAATTCCCGCTTCTAATCGTCCCAAATCTAACAGATCATGAATCAGTTGAGATAAACGTTTAGTTTCCTCTTGGGCCGTCTGCATAAAGCGTTGACGCAGTTCCGTTTCTTGATCCGCCCCACTGGCCAAGGCTTCCAGGGTAACATAAACGTTGCTTACCGGAGTTCGTAACTCATGGGAGACATTTGCCAAAAAAGCCCGTCTCTCTTGATCCAGAGCCGCTAATCGTTCGCTCATGCGATTTAATTCCAGAGCTAACTGCCCGACTTCATCGCTTTGATTAACAGTTAATTTTTCACCGAGATGACCACTTCCCAAGCGCATCGCAAACACAGACATCGCCTGAATGGGACTGGCAATACTACGGGTGAACCATTCACTAATCACCGCACACAAGAGAAACGTTACAATCATGGACGCTAAAATTGTCCAGATCACCGTTTGAAACTTAGCCTGAAATTGAGCCAAAGTAATCGACATTCGTAACACCCCTAACATTCGATTATGACGAATAATGGGACGGGCGACATATAAGCGATCTTCTTCGGACAACACTCCTTTGGCGAGTCCTTGGGTCGTTTGCTGGTTAAACGCTTGTCGCATTCCGGCTACAGCAAACCAGTCTTTCACCTGAAGGTCGGTTTTGAGGTTAGAACTCGCCAGTAAACGACCATCGGGGGAAAAAACCCGCAGAGTGAAGGCTTGGGGTGTACCATAACGTTGAACAATAACTTCAACCCGTTGCAGATCTCCCTCTTCCAAAGCGTCCGCCACACTTTCACTCAGCGCCCCTGTCCAGTCCTCTAATTCCACCTGTCGGGTTTGCATAAAATAAGCATAAAAGGAAAAGAGGATATAACCCGCTAACAGAGATGTTCCGAGGGCTGTTAAAACCAGATAAGTGGTTAACAACTTGAGATGGATAGAATTCCATCTCAGTTTGATTTGAGGAAAAGGGATGCTCATAAAATTAACCACTCGTGTTTTCTTCCGGGTTACGACGGCGTAAAACAGCCTTCATTCGAGCCAGAAGTTCCCGCGTATTAAAGGGTTTAGTTATATAATCATCCGCCCCTGCTTCCAAGCCCCAAATTTTATCAATGTCTTGGTCTTTAGCCGTTAACATCAAAATTGGGATATTAGAAAAAGCTCGAATTCGCCAACACAGTTCCATGCCATCAATTCCCGGTAGCATTAAATCTAAAAGAATGACATCAGGAACCTGTTTATGGAACAGCTTGAGGGCGGTCATCCCATCGGTGGCTGTGGTCACGGTGTAGCCTTCCTTGGTTAAGGCATAAGTCAAACTCGCACGCAACGCTTCTTCATCATCGACCAGTAGAACATGAGTCATGGTAATCAGTTATCAGTCAGTAGAGACGTGCCATGGCACGTCTGTACACAGTTAACACCTCTAATATCTAATACTTGCGGTGTATTGTGACTCCATCTAACGGTAGAGCCAGACCCGGAGGAGGGAGAGAAGTTGTTCTGTATCGACGGGTTTGGTAATATAATCCCAAGCTCCCGCATCCAGGCATTTTTCCCGATCGCCTTGCATGGCTTTAGCGGTTAAGGCAATAATCGGTAAGCTCTCAAATTTAGGGACAGCCCGAATCGCTCGCATGGTTTCGTAACCGTCCATTTCCGGCATCATCACATCCATTAACACAATATCAATTCCGGTTGTGGCTTGTAATTTAGCGATCGCTTCTTTGCCATTTTCCGCATAAACCACATCCATAAGATGTCGTTCTAACATACTGGTGATCGCATAAATATTTCGCACATCATCATCGACCACTAACACTTTTTTTCCAGTTAGAATCGGATCAGTTTGACGCAACACCTCCAGCATTTGTCGTTTCGAGTCCGGTAATTCCGTCGGAACTCGGTGCAGAAGTAAAGCCGTTAAATCCAGTAAACTTTCAGGAGATTTAGCCAATTTAAGAATAATATTATTAGCCAAATTCTTCAGTTTTGCCTCTTGCTTTTTCGTTAAGGGTTGAGGATGATAAAACACAAAGGGGACTGTACTCAACCGTTCTTCTGATTCTAAGAGTTCTAACCATTCAATTCCATTCATATCCCCCAATTGCCAACCCACAACCACCCCATCAAAAGGTTCGGCTTTTAGAGTTGTTAAAGCGGCTTCTCCGGTTTCAACAACAGAAATCGAAATATCACCATTTCCAAGCAGATCAATCATACTCTGACGCTGTTCAGGATTGCCTTCTAGCATCAACAATTTTTTCACAGATGTTCCAATAAATGCCTTGAGTTTGGCAATATTTTCAACTAAGATATCCCGGTTAATGGGTTTTTTCAAATAAGTCAGAGCTCCAAGTTGTAAACTCCGATGTTGAGCATCTTCTTCTGAAATCACATAAACCGGAATGTGACGGGTTGTAACTTCATGTTTTAACCGATCTAAGACTGTCCAGCCTTCAACGCCGGGGAACTGCAAACTCAGAAGAATAGCCGAGGGTTTGAATTCCGCAGCCATTGTTAAACCCCCAGGGCTCGAACAAGCGACAATTCCTTTAAAACCCTGTTGTCGTGCGACTTCTAAGAGTAAGCGTGCTTCAGCCACATCTGGATCGATAATCAGCAAAACGCGCTGGCCCGGTTGCAGAAGTTCTCGATCATCTCGAATTTTCACTGCCGCCGAAAGTTGAGCCTCGGTTTGGGGTCGAGCCGATGCTTGAGTCGCTTTCTGAGCCAGGGTGGACGGTTCTTCTGGGAGGGAGGGGCATGGAGTTCCGTTATTTTGGAGCTTGTGGGTTTCTGGTTCTGCCATTCTCAAGTGCTCTGAAGGGAGACTGATAGAACGCAAAGAACCAAAGGCTGCGGGTGTGGAGCGTAACCGTTCTCGAAAATGGGAGGAAGATATGGGCCCAGTAGGGCGGGTTTCTGAGGTTTCTCCGACCTCTTGAATTTGATAGTGATAAGGTAAATACAGGGTGAAATTGCTACCAACTCCTAAAGTGCTGGTGAGGATAATTTCTCCCCCTAGAATTTGAGCGATTTCCCGACTAATTGATAATCCTAAACCGGTGCCGCCATATTTACGACTGGTGGTACCATCGGCTTGTTGGAAGGCTTCAAAAATAATTCGTTGCTTTTCAGGAGGAACGCCAATTCCAGTGTCAATAACCGAAAAAGCAACCACCATATCGGCTTGATTTAAAGTATTTTGTTCGTGACTCCAACCAAAGGTAACGAGTTCAACGCGCAGGGTAACTTGTCCTTTTTCGGTAAATTTAAAGGCATTGGACAGCAGGTTTTTGAGGATTTGTTGCAGACGTTTGGGGTCTGTGTAAATGCCTTTGGGGAGTTTAGCATCAAAGTCAACTAGGAAATTTAATCCTTTATCAACGGCAATTTGGCGGAAGGTTCGATCAATATAACTTTGCAGTTCGGAGAACAGAATTTGATCAATTTCTACTGAAATTGTACCGGATTCAATTTTAGCTAAATCTAAAATATCATTAATTAATCCGAGTAAATCGGTTCCAGCCGCGTGAATGGTTTGGGCATATTCTACTTGTTTTAAGCTGAGGTTACTATCAGAATTTTCCGATAATAATCGCGCCAAGATTAACAAACTATTCAAAGGTGTTCGCAACTCATGGGACATATTTGCCAGAAATTCGGATTTATATTTAGACGTTAAAGCCAGTTGTTCAGCTTTTTCTTCCAAAGACCGTCGAGCTTGTTCAATTTCTCCATTTTTCCGTTCTACTTCAGTATTTTGTTCAGCCAATAATCTCGCTTTTTCTTCTAACTCTTCATTCTTCTGTTGCAGTTCTTCTTGTTGACTTTTCAGCAATTCTTCAGAGGCTTTTAAGGAACGCGCTTGTTGTTCTAATCGTTCATTGGTTTCGCGGAGTTCTTTTTGTTGACTTTGCAATTCTTCTGCCAAGGCTGTTGATTGTTTTAAGAGTTCTTCCGTTCGCATACTCGCCGCAATGGTATTTAAAACAATGGCAATACTTTCTGTTAGTTGATCAAAGAACATTAAGTGAATTTCACTAAAGCGACGGAAGGATGCTAACTCAATAACTGCGGTTACTTGTCCTTCAAATAAAACAGGTAAAACCACAGCATTTAAAGGATTTGCTTCTCCTAATCCTGAACTAATTTTAATATAATTATCAGGAACTTCCGTAATTAAAATCCGCTCTTTTTCTAAGGCACATTGTCCCACTAATCCTTCCCCTAAATGGAAACGATTTGCTAAATGTTTCCGTTCCCGATAAGCGTAGGTACTGAGGAGTTTTAAATAGGATTGATTATCTCCAGAGTCCATTAAATAAAATACCCCATGTTGAGCCGAAACTAACGGAGCTAATTCTGATAAAATCAGTTTAGAAACTGTTTCTAAATCGCGCTGACCTTGTAACATTCGAGTGAATTTAGCCAGATTTGTTTTTAACCAATCTTGTTCGGTATTCTTTTGCGTTGTTTCTCGTAAATTGGCAATCATTTGGTTAATATTATCTTTCAGAATTGCCACTTCTCCTTGTGCTTCAACGGAAATAGATCGAGTTAAATCTCCTTTTGTAACAGCCGTTGCCACTTCTGCGATCGCCCTTACCTGAGTTGTTAAGTTCGCTGCCAGTTCATTTACATTATCCGTTAAGTCTCTCCAGGTTCCCGACGCGCCTGGTACTTTCGCCTGTCCGCCCAGTTTTCCTTCTATTCCCACTTCCCGCGCCACTGTCGTTACCTGGTCAGCAAAGGTCGCCAGGGTATCAATCATTTCATTAATCGTATCAGCGAGGGTTTCAATTTCCCCCTTGGCTTCTAACATTAATTTACGCTTCAAGTCCCCATTCGCAACCGCCGTCACCACCCGCGCAATACCCCGCACCTGGGCTGTTAGGTTTCCGGCCATTGAGTTAACATTATCGGTGAGGTCTTTCCAGGTTCCCGCTACCCCTCGAACTTCTGCTTGACCTCCGAGTTTTCCTTCGGTTCCCACTTCACGGGCTACCCGTGTTACCTCAGAAGCAAAGGAAGATAATTGATCGACCATTGTATTAATGGTATTTTTCAGATCGAGAATTTCACCCTTAACATCAACAGTAATTTTTTTAGACAGATCTCCATTCGCAATAGCAGTCGCAACTTCCGCAATATTTCGCACTTGAGCAGTTAAATTTCCCGCCATTAAATTAACATTATCCGTCAAATCTTTCCACGTTCCAGCAACCCCTTTTACATAGGCTTGAACCCCTAATTTTCCTTCAGTTCCCACTTCCCTCGCCACCCGTGTTACCTCAGAAGCAAAGGAATTTAACTGATCTACCATTGTATTAATCGTATTCTTCAGTTCTAAAATTTCACCCTTGACATCAACGGTAATTTTCTTAGACAAATCTCCATTAGCAACAGCCGTCGTTACTTCAGCAATATTTCGCACTTGGGCTGTTAATGAACCCGCCATAAAGTTAACACTATCCGTCAGATCTTTCCAGGTTCCAGCAACCCCTCGAACTTCCGCTTGTACCCCTAATTTTCCTTCTGAACCGACCTCTCGCGCCACCCGTGTTACTTCTGACGCAAAAGAGTTAAGTTGATCGACCATTGTATTAACAGTATTCTTCAGTTCTAAAATTTCACCCTTGACATCTACTGTAATTTTTTTCGATAAATCTCCATTCGCCACAGCCGTTGTTACCGCCGCAATATTTCGCACTTGGGCTGTTAAGGAACCCGCCATAAAATTAACACTATCAGTTAAATCTTTCCAAGTCCCTGCAACTCCTCGAACATCCGCTTGTACCCCTAACTTTCCTTCTGAACCGACCTCTCGCGCCACCCGTGTTACTTCTGACGCAAAGGATGATAATTGATCCACCATAATATTAATAGTATTTTTCAGTTCTAAAATTTCACCCTTAACTTGAACAGTAATCTTTTTAGATAAATCACCATTAGCAATAGCCGTCGCCACTTCTGCAATATTCCTAACTTGTGCGGTTAAATTACTGGCCATCGAGTTAACATTATCGGTGAGATCTTTCCAAGTTCCTGCTACTCCTCGAACTTCCGCTTGTACCCCTAATTTTCCTTCGGTTCCTACCTCTCTTGCGACCCGTGTTACTTCGGAAGCAAAGGACGACAATTGATCGACCATTGTATTAATAGTATTCTTCAGTTCTAAGATTTCACCCTTGACATCAACGGTAATTTTTTTAGACAGATCACCATTAGCAACAGCCGTCGTTACTTCTGCAATATTCCTGACTTGAGCGGTTAAATTTCCGGCCATTGAGTTAACACTATCGGTGAGATCTTTCCAAGTACCTGCAACCCCCCGAACTTCTGCCTGTACGCCTAACTTGCCTTCTGTTCCTACTTCCCTTGCAACTCTTGTTACCTCAGAAGCAAAGGAGTTTAACTGGTCTACCATTGTATTAATAGTATTTTTCAGTTCTAAAATTTCCCCTTTCACATCTACTGTAATTTTTTTAGACAGATCACCATTAGCAACAGCCGTTGTTACTTCTGCAATATTCCGCACTTGTCCCGTTAAAGAACTCGCCATAAAATTAACACTATCGGTGAGATCTTTCCAAGTACCAGCTACTCCTCGAACTTCCGCTTGACCTCCTAATTTTCCTTCTGAACCCACCTCTCGCGCCACCCGCGTTACTTCGGAAGCAAAAGAGTTAAGTTGATCCACCATAATATTAACGGTGTTTTTCAGTTCTAAAATTTCCCCTTTGACATCTACTGTAATTTTTTTCGATAAATCTCCATTAGCAATAGCAGTCGCAACTTCCGCAATATTTCTCACCTGTCCCGTTAAGTTTCCCGCCATTGAGTTAACACTATCGGTGAGATCTTTCCAAGTACCTGCAACCCCTCGAACTTCCGCTTGTACCCCTAATTTTCCTTCGGTTCCCACTTCCCTCGCTACCCGTGTTACCTCGGAAGCAAAGGAGTTAAGTTGATCCACCATTGTATTAATCGTATTCTTCAGTTCTAAAATTTCCCCTTTCACATCAACGGTAATTTTTTTCGATAAATCTCCATTAGCAACAGCCGTCGTTACTTCTGCAATATTTCGCACTTGGGCTGTTAAGGAACCCGCCATAAAATTAACACTATCGGTTAAATCTTTCCAAGTACCAGCCACCCCTCGAACTTCCGCCTGTCCTCCTAATTTTCCATCTGCACCAACCTCTCTGGCGACTCGTGTTACTTCTGAAGCAAAGGAGTTTAATTGGTCTACCATTGTGTTAATCGTATTTTTCAGTTCGAGAATTTCACCCTTAACATCAACGGTAATTTTTTTCGATAAATCTCCATTCGCTACCGCCGTCGTTACTTCTGCAATACCCCGCACCTGGGCTGTTAAATTTCCCGCCATTGAGTTAACATTATCTGTCAAATCTTTCCAGGTTCCAGCAACCCCTTTTACTTCTGCTTGAACGCCTAATTTTCCTTCGGTTCCCACTTCTCGCGCCACCCGTGTTACTTCGGAAGCAAAGGAATTTAATTGATCGACCATTGTATTAACAGTATTTTTCAGTTCGAGAATTTCACCCTTAACATCAACAGTAATTTTTTTCGATAAATCTCCATTAGCAATAGCCGTGGCAACTTCCGCAATATTTCTCACCTGTCCGGTCAAGTTTCCCGCCATTAAATTAACATTATCGGTGAGATCTTTCCAGGTTCCAGCTACTCCTTGAACTTCCGCTTGAACTCCTAATTTTCCTTCGGTTCCCACTTCCCGTGCGACCCGTGTGACTTCTGAGGCGAAAGAGGAAAGCTGATCCACCATTGTATTCACAATTTTGGCGGTTTGTAGAAATTCGCCTTTGAGGGGCCTATCCTCTATATCTAAAGCCATTTTTTGGGAAAGATCACCATTTGCCACAGCACGAATAACACGAGCCGTTTCTGAGGTGGGTTGGACGAGATCGGTGATCAGGGTATTTACGGAGTTAACACTCGCTTCCCAAGCACCTCCGGCTGACCCCAGGGAAGCTCGTTGATTAATTTGGCCTTCTTTACCGACAACTTTACTGATGCGTTCCAGTTCGGCGGCCATTCTTTGGTTAAGTTCAATAATATCATTGAGGGTATCGGCAACTTTCCCCGCTATTCCCGTTTGATCTAAGGGCATTCGCACGGAAAAGTCGCCTTTTTTAACTGCAACTAAGGTTTTCAGGAGTTGTTTTTCGTCGAGTTGATCGCTGACTTTGGCTAATTGTGCTGTAGACATAAGCTGACGTTTAGGGGGTATTATTTTTAATAAAAGTAAATCGATGACTTAGACTAATTGCTGAAATGAGATGGCATCTATTATCAGGTATAAACCTATGCTAAGTATCTCTATCTAAAGATAGAAGACTTATAACCTGAAGTTTTGCTAACATTTTTTAGAATAAATATTTATAAAAAAATTAAATATCCTTCTTAGCCAACTCATCAGCTTAAGGAACCTTAAAATAGTGTTCATAACCTACGCCATACTCTTCTGCTGATCCTGTTGAAAGAAATAGGGGAAGAAATTGTATAAAAGAATCCTCAAAATTATTAACAAAAAAATACTTATAGCAAGTCTAAATCAGTTGTAGAAATGATTTAAAATCCAATTCATCGTAGGGGCTCGCCTCGCCCCTACACCTGGATTTTTATCCCTTTTTTTTAAAGTTGGGGTATCTAAAACTTGAGAAAAGAAAAGTTAATAGTCAACTATCAACGGTTTTAAAAGCTGCTATTAGCAGGAGATAGATTATTTTGATAGCCATCCTGAATACCGACTCGATAACCGGAGGTATAGCCTGTTCTATATTCCGAACTTGTTCCCGGAACACTGGTATTTACTACATTGGGGTTAGGAGTTGGATTAGAAGAATTTGTGTTAGGATTATTGGGGTTATAATTTTGAATTTGTTGTACTCCTTGTTGATAGCCATCATTAAACCCTTGGACACATTCTGTGGCGTTATTATCTCCTGTATATCCTGTACAAACGCTTGTCCTAATGGGTACAGGAACAGCCCCAACGGTCAAAGGATAAGCTAGGAGTAAAGTTGATACTCCTAATAACATTTTAATTCCGTTTTTTGATAAATCTTGAATCCGTTTCATTTGTGTCCCTTAGCCTCCATTAATCTTCATAATCATTCCCTTAAGGTAAGGGAAAACACTAATATTAGGATTCTCTCAAAAGGTTGAAGTTTACCTCAAGATTTAGTCTGTCTTAATGAATATTAAGCCAGTAGAGAAAATAAGTAGATTGATGGGATAGCAGTTGATTGGCTGAGTTTAAATCTAAATGTATTTTACTTGTATTGTAATACATTTAAAAAGTAAAGACAATCCATCAGGCATGACAGGATAGGATGGATCACCATCGGGAAGCGGGTTAATCACATCCTGAATTCTGGATATCTCCGTCGTAAGTCCCTAAAAAGGGGAGATTCTAAAGACGTGAACTTTCGCCTCCAGACGGGCAAATTTTCAGAACATTCGTTACCCTGGACTTAGGCGCAAAATATTTCCAGTTTTAGTCCTAGATTACAAATGACATAGACAACAAGAAAACGTCCCGTTCTCCTTAGCTCCCAAATCCCAACTCCAGAATCATAATGACTCAGGAATTTCACATTTCCGTCACCCCGGTTGGGGATAATGAATATTTAGTGCGAACGGAAAAAGTCGCATCCGGTGTTCCTTTAGCCGAAGAACAAGTTAAATGGCCTGTGGATGAATGGTTAGCCCACACTCGCCAATTAATGAATGATCCCCTTTTAGGGTTATTAGAAGGCCAAACGGTGGTTCCGTTTCGGGCTGTGGGGAAAAAAACAGAAACTCAATTAACCAGTGACCCCCCTTTATTAAGTTTAGTTGAATTGGGTCAACAGCTTTATCATGGGCTATTTCAAGGAACGTTACGGGATAGTTGGACTTGTGCCCAAGCGATCGCCCAAAATCGTCGGGAATTATTACAATTACGATTAGGCTTAAAAGGTAGACGGTTATCGAGTTTACCTTGGGAAGTGTTACACGCCGCAGATCGTCCCCTAGCAACAGGAACGGATGTGGTGTTTTCCCGTTACCAACCGGGGATGAATTCTATTCTCCACACCCAGGTTAGAAAACCCAATCAACCCTTAAAAATTTTAATCGCCATTGCGGCACCCACTGACCAGGATACGCTACACCTAAAGCGGGAAGTGCTGCATTTACAAGAAGAACTACGACGGGAAAATGGACGCAGTAGAAATACCTTAGAACCGACAACTCCTGATATTCAACTGACTATTTTAGAACAACCTGATCGCGAACAACTCACCCAAGCCTTAGAACAAGGTCAATATCAAGTTTTTCATTACGCCGGACATAGCAATTTAGGTGCTTCTGGGGGAGAATTATATTTAGTCAGTCGTCGGACGGGGTTAACAGAAACCCTGAGTGGGGATGATTTAGCGGGATTATTAGTTAATAATGGGGTGCAGATGGTGGTGTTAAATTCCTGTCGAGGCGCCTATGGAAATACACCCAATGTTAGTGATGATACCGCCCAATTAAATCTGGCTGAATATGCAGTTAAACGGGGAATTCCAGGGGTGTTAGCCATGGCTGAACGCATTCCTGATGATGTGGCGCTGACCTTAACGCGGTTATTATATCGAAATCTGAATCAGGGTTATGCGATTGATTTAAGTTTAAGTCGAGCTAGACAAGGATTAATTTCCTCTTACGGTTCCCATCAATTATATTGGGCTTTACCGATTTTATATTTACATCGAGAATTTGATGGATATTTAACCGCCAGTCAACCCCATGATTCTATTGTGCAAGTCCCGGAATTTTTACCCTTGCCTTCTACCCCCCCCGAACCCAGCTTAAAGTTAAAATCACCTTCTAAAACCCTATCATTATCTGAATGGGATAGTATGAACGAGGATGATGTCGAAGAGCTATTAGATGATCTGGTTTATGATGATCATTTAGGCGATCTTGTTGAAGATCGATTAGATGATTTTGTCCCTGAAGATGAGGGAAGCAATGAATTAGGAAATACAGATTTTATTGGGGATTTTTTGCGTCAGTCAACGGTGACAGAATCTACACCCAAACCGACAACGGTTGAAAAATCCGACTCGTTAAAGGTAACGTCAGTCTCGCCAAAATCAACTTCTTCTCCATCGAGTCTCACCTCTGTTGATGGGTTAAAGGGAAAACGATTATTATGGGGGCTGCCGTTGCTCTTCCTGGCCCTCGGTTTTGGGATTTGGTTCGGTCAAAATCAAGCTTTACAATCCCAACGATTAGACCGTGAAGGAACGCCTTCTGAAACCACCTTAGTTCGAGCGAATTCTAATCAACCTCAAGCTACAGATTTAAAAACAGCTAATACAGATTATGTTTTAGGTATTGCCGTTGAACAATTTTATCAACGAAATCTATTAGCGGCTGAAGAAGCTACCACAGAATTATTAGATCGAAGAGCATTAGAAAAAGCAAAAGCAGCATTAGCGGCGGTGCAGGTTCAGGATCTTAATCATCCGATTGTTAATTTTCTCAATGGTCGGTTAGCTTGGCAATCCATTCAACAGGGAAGTGCAGATTATAAAATTGATGATGTGCGTCGATATTGGGAAAAAGCGGCTCAACAAAATCCTCAATCCGTTGAATATAAAAATGCCTTGGGTTTTGCCTATTATACCGAAGGAAAGTTAGAAAATGCTTATCAAGCTTGGACTCAAGTTTTAGAGATTTCTGAACCTGCTTTAGTGGGGAAAGCGAAACCGGGAACGGCTAATAATACCCTAACTCAAGTACAACAACATGATAAGTTAACTGCTTATGCGGGTTTAGGATTAGTTTGGCGAAAATATTCTCAAACTTTACCTAAAAAACAAAAAGAATTTATGTTAAGTAAAGCGGCTAAATTTGGTGATAAAGTTATGAGTGAATCTCCCACAAAATTTAAAACCAATCAATTATCTAAAAATTGGATGTGGTCTAAAGAGTTAATTCGAGATTGGCAATTATTACAAGAAAATAAATAAAATAATTAATTGATGTAATAACTACTTTGAACTAAGCCTAAAGCACTTTTAAAAATCAATGCTCATCATCAAAAGGAAATTTTTTGTAAGAAAGACAATACTTTTCAAAATTTACTAAACTGGTACTATCACTTTTTGATGAATTTCCATCAGTAGATCCAGATGATAAGGTCGTGTCAGATATTTTATTTAACTAGAGGATGTAATCTCGTTGCTAGTATCATTATCTTCAAGTCCAAATCTTTGATACAGGTCATTGATTGTTTGTGGTTGAACTGTTCCTGCCTTTGAACGTTCCAATGCTGAAGTTAAGCGAGCAGCATTTAACTTCTAACCCATTGCCTATTCCCTATTCCCTAAAATAATTATCAATATAATCAGTAATTTCTTGATAAAAACCCTGCCCTTTTTCGCGACTGCTCGTTGCAGTAACCAATAACCTTAAGGTTTCCATCAGTGAAGTCAGAGCAGCATCATAAACCAAGTCAAAAAGTTGCCCTAAATCATCTTGGTTTTGTTGTCCATAAGCCAACGCATTAATATAATCATTGCGAATTTGGTTATGAATGACTACAATCGGATAACCTGCACGAATTAATAGTAAATTCATTAATAATCTAGCCGTCCGACCATTGCCATCGCGAAAAGGATGAATCGAAACAAAGCGATAATGGGCGATTGTTGCATACTCGACCGGATGGAGTTTTAAAGCTGTTTCTGAGTTCAGCCAGATTACAAAATCTCTGATTAATTGAGAGAGTAAATAATGGGGAGGATAACGATAATTTGTTCCGGCTGCCATTACATCTAAATTTCGATAACTCCCCGCTTCATTGGGGTTGATTTTTCGGAGAATTAGATTGTGGATTTGTTTAATTTCCCATTCATTAATTGCCGTATCTTTTTGGGCTAAACCTTCAATATAATCAATCGCCTCCTGATGTCCAATTACTTCTAAATGTTCGTCGAGGGTTTTGCCCCCAACGGTAATCCCCTTTGTTAAAACTAACTCGGTTTCACTTTGAGTTAACGTATTCCCTTCAATGGCATTAGAATGATAAGTAAATCGGACATCATAAAGTTTTTTGAGTTCGGCGACAATCATGGGTTCAAAGGGTCTAAAGCTATCTAACCAAGTTTTTAGTTTGTCGATTTGCTCTAATTTAACTTGATAATTCATCGTTAAATAGCTATTAATTAAAGCAGTTAATGAAAATTCTTTTTGCTGATTTAAAACGATGATTTGTTGAATAAATTTATCATAGCATTGAGAAGAAGATCCCAACAAATTATCGTCCCTGGCACTAACCAAAGACTGATTGATTCTAGTCCGATTTTTACCCTGCTGTTTAAGATCAGTTTCTCTTGTCTCCATATTTTTGAACATCCTTTGCGGATAACAAAAATTAAAACAGGTTTCAGCATTTCCTATCTCTGGTTTCCAGGTTGAACCTAGAAACCAGAGGTGATTACAAATCAATAAAGGGTTCAGTGTCGTCAATCATGGGTTCGGGAGGCGTTTCAACGGCTGGAGTCGAAACGTTATTATCCGTTGGATTTTCAACAGGTTGGGTGGAAATATTATTATCTGTTGGTTCTTCAATAGGTTGGGTAGAAACGTTATTATCTATTGGTTCTTCAACAGGTTTAATTAAGGCACTATTCGCCCTTACAAAACAGTTTGCAGGTGTGCCATCGGGTTTTTTCTTAACAAAAATCCAAGGTAGAAATTGATCATCAAAGGTAATTACAAAACCGCCATAGCTCGGTTGTGCCCGGAACACTTCATCCGGTTTTAAAGTGGTGACAGCCGGCCAACTACTAATAGCAGGAAATCCGGGGTTATCAGGATTCCAAATCTCTTCAATCGGGGCATTTCCCATGCGACAATTTAATCCATTTGGATCGGAATCAACCACTTGCCAATACAAATGATCAGATTTAGTCATATAATTTCCTCGATCATTCGGTTCAGGTAGAGACTTCGCCGCCCAAACAGGTGTGATTCCCAATAGGAAAACCAACCCTAAACCTAAAATCACTATCCTATAAATTGCTTTGAATCGGTTTAGCATCATAGTCCTCATTGCATTAGGATTGTTCAACAGTAAGGAATATACCGTTTTATTTAGCTTGGAAGCAACCCCGGTCTAGGGTCACAAAAAATTGGGTAGCACCATAGGTCTATCCGTTCCTATTATTCTAACACTTCTATAGAATTTCCTTAAATAATATCCTCGTAGGAAATACTCAATAATAATACTGATTTATCTCCTCTAACAATCACAATCCTTGGCTCTGTTGCTGTTAAACTATTTCTAATTAAAGAATTCTCTGTTGAATAAATTTATTATATTGAGGAGCTTCTTGTCAATGGTGAGTGATCAATTTCCACCGGATTTTATGTGGGGAGTGGCGACAGCATCTTATCAAATTGAAGGTGCTGTGGCGGAGGGAGGACGAAAACCCAGTGTTTGGGATACCTTTAGTCAAACACCTGGACGAGTATTAAATGGAGAAACGGGTAATCCCGCTTGTGATCATTATCATCGTTATGAAACAGATATTCAACTGATGGTTGAATTAGGGATTAAACATTATCGATTTAGTATTGCTTGGCCGCGAATTATTCCCGATGGACGAGGAACCGTTAATCAAGCGGGAATCGATTTTTATCAACGTTTAGTTGATAGCTTATTAAACAATGGAATTACCCCCCATGCGACTTTATTTCATTGGGATAGTCCCCAAGCTTTAGAGGATTTATATGGGTCTTGGCGCAGTCGAGAAATGGCTCAGGATTTTGCCGATTATGTGGCGGTTGTTGTTAATAAATTAGGCGATCGCATTACCTCTTGGATGACCATCAATGAAATTCCTTGTTTTACCCATTTAGGCTATCAAGTGAATGCCCTTCCTCCCCATGCACCGGGAACCGTTGTTTCCCGCCCTAAAGACGTTTGGCAAACCTCCCATCATGCCTTATTAGCACATGGGTTAGGAGTGCAAGCCATTCGAGCAAATTCGACGTTTCCTTGTACTATTTCTTTAGTCGATAATTGTGCGGTAACAGTTCCCATAACCGAAAGTCCAGAAGATATTTTAGCGGCTCAAAAAGCCTTTGCCCTTTGTGGTCAAAATGGGGGAATTACATTTCCGGCTTTAACCGGTTCCTATAGTCCCGTTTTATTGGAATTATTAGGAAATGAAGCCCCAGATATTTTACCCGGAGATTTAGAAATTATTCATCAACCCTTAGACCAATTAGGATTAAATATTTACTCAGCAACTTATGTTCGTGCATCTGATAATTCTCAGGGGTTTGAATTTTTAGGGCTACCTAAAGGATATCCTCGCATGAATATGCCTTGGTTGAATATTGTTCCTGAGTGTATTTATTGGGGAATTCGTCATATTAGTGAAACCTTAGATCGATCAGATTTACCGATTTTAATCACGGAAAGTGGCTGTGCAGCCGAAGATGAATTAACTCCCCAAGGAGAGGTGATTGATACGGATCGGATTATGTATTTACGTCAGCATTTTAAATCAGCTTATCGTGCCCTTGTTGAAGGATATCCCTTAAAAGGATATTTCGTTTGGAGCTTAATGGATAACTTTGAATGGGCTTGGGGTTATCAACGGCGTTTTGGCTTAATTTATATGGATTATATTACACAAAAACGTATCCCTAAAGCTAGTTTTCAATGGTATGCTGAATGTATTCGGCAAAATCGGGTGGTTTAGCCTCATCTTTAAGCCTAGGGGAAGTTAGAAACAACTTAGACTCAAAGGGTTAGAAACAATTCAATTTTAACCGAGGGTTTAATGTTTTGATCTGTTTCTCCTAGCTCCCTTATACTCAATCTGCGTAATTTTGATTGCTCTGCAAATATTCTCTTTTAACCTTCAATGAAATCTCCATCGTTAATATGAAAAGAATTTTGATTTTTAGCTTATTATTTATAATAAGTTTGGTTTTAGTGACCTGTGCGGAACAGTCTCAACATTTATCTCAAAATACCTCTACTTCTAATCCCCAGTCGCCTTTAACTATTTGGTGGACAAAAGGGTTTTATCCCGAAGAAGATGAAGCGTTGCAAACGGTGATTAAAGCTTGGGAACAACAAGCTGGACTCAAAGCAAAACTGACATTATTTAGTGATGATGAAAACTTAAAACAAACACTAAACGCCTTAGAAACCGAAAATTTTCCTGATATTGTTTATAATAGACGGTTAGAATTTGCCGTCAATCCTAAAGCGGCTTGGGAAGGTAAAGTTGCTGAAGTTTCCGATATTATTAAACCGATCAAAACCCTTTATACTCCCAGTGCGATTCAATCGGTTTATCTCTACAATCAAAAATCTAAAAAATTTAGCTATTACGGTGTACCTCTTCAGCAGCAAACCTTACATCTTCATTATTGGCGAGATTTACTGGAAGAAGCCGGATTTCAAGACAGTGATATTCCTAAAGATTGGAATAATTTCTGGGCGTTTTGGCAAGAGGTACAAAGCCAATTAAGAAAACAAGGAAAATCGGATATTTATGGTATTGGTTTAACGTTTTCTTCCGAATCTAATGACACCTTTTATGAGTTTGAACAAACCTTGGCTGCATCAGGAATTCAACTGATGAATCAACAGGGAGAACTGTTAGTGAATAATCCTGAAGTTCGTCAAGGAATTCTTGATAGTTTAATTTGGTATACTCAATTTTATAAACAGGGATATGCGGCGCCAGATTCTATTGATTGGCTCCCAGAAGATAATAATATTAACTTCCTGAATCGTCGCCTGGTCATGACTCTCAATCCTACCCTTTCTATTCCCGCTTCTCAAAAAACTGATCCTGATGTTTATGCTCAACAAATTGCCACGATTGAACTTCCGAATAAACCCAATGGCGAACCGATGCCAAACTTTGTTTCCATTAAACAAGTTATCACCTTTAAAAACTCTCCCCATCCCCAGCAAGCTAAAAGTTTCCTCTCTTTTTTAGCCAAACCCGAAATCCTTTTAAACTATTTAAAAGGGTCTGCTGGACGTTATTTCCCCGTTATGCCACAACTGTTATCCGATCCATTTTGGAATAATACGAATGATCCCCATCTCAAGGTCGCAGCAGAGCAATTTCGTTTTGTTGCGCCGTTGTCTTCGATTCTGTTTGCACCCTATTCCCAAATTTTTGCTGAAAATGTATGGGGAAAAGCCATAGAACAGGTTATTGTTGAGGGTTTATCTCCAGAAGCAGCAACGGAAATGGCTATTGCTGAAATTCAAACAATATTTGCCGAGTGGAAAGCTCAGGAGTAAACTAATAAAAGATAGCTTTTTAAAGTTGCCTGATTCTAAAGCCTCAATTTCTCCGCATTTCCCCAAGGATTCTAACCATGAGAATAAACTTATTTTCCCGTCACTTTGCAGGATTTATAGCCTTGGTAATGATCAGTTTCATTTTAATCACTTGTACAAGTCAACCCCCTAAAAAACTTGAGAATATTCAACAAAAATCAGAATTAACCATCTGGTGGAATCGAGGATATTATCCAGAACAAGATGAAGCAATTGAAAAAGTGGTCGAGAACTGGAAACAACTCACGGGGAATCAAGTTAAGCTGTCTTTTTTTAGTGAAGAGGATACCTTAAAAGAAGCGATTACAGCCTTAAAAGTCGGAAATCCCCCAGATATTTTATTTTCCGAACGGGCTGATTTTACCTTAATTCCTCAATGGGCTTGGGAGGGAAAATTAGCGGATGTTTCTGGGGTGATGGAACCGATTCAAAGCTTATATGAACCCAGTGCGATCGCATCAGTTTATCTGAAGAATAAAGCCACTCAAAAACGGTCTTATTATGCCATTCCCTTAATGGAGCAAACCCTTCATATTCACTACTGGCGAGAATTGCTTCAACAAGGGGGGATTGATCCTCAAAATTTACCTCAAAATTGGTCAGAATTTTGGCAGATTTGGCAACAAGCTCAAGCTAATTTAAAAACGTCGGGACAAACAGAAATTTATGGTTTAGGTTTACCGATGTCCGTTGAATCTTCAGATACTTATTTAATTTTTGAACAATTTTTAATTGCCCATGATGTTCAACTTTTCGATCAACAGGGATATTTACAATTAGATCAACCCACCGTTCGTCAAGGAATTATAGATACCCTGAATGAATATACTAATTTTTATCTTCAGGGAAATGTTCCCCCGGCTGCGATTAATTGGTTGAATGCGGATAATAATACTAATTTCTTGAACCGTAGTACCATTATGACCCTCAATCCGAGTTTATCCATTCCAGGTTCTCAACGAGAAGATCAAGACATTTATCAACATCAACTGATAACAGCACTCTTTCCTAATACCCCCAAGGGTCAACCGATGAAACATTTAGTTTCTGTTAAAGAAGCGGTGGTTTTTTCAGAAGCTCAGAATCCAAAACTAGCACAACAATTTCTAACCTATCTCATTGAACCCAAAAATCTGAGTGCTTATGTTCAAGGCACTGGAGGAAGGTATTTTCCGGTTATGATGCAACTTTGGAATGATCCGTTCTGGCAAAATCCTAATGATCCTCATTTAAAAGTGGCATCTCAACAATTTCAATCCAATAAAACTCAACCTTTATATCATGTTATTAACCCCGCTTATGCTCAGGTTCAAACGGAAAATATTTGGGGTCAAGCCATTAAAGCCGTATTAACTCAAGAGGTCTCTCCAGAACAGGCAACCGATCAAGCTATTCAACAGATCAAAGAAATTTTTGATCTGTGGCAACAGAAGTGATTACCTCCCGATTGATCGTAACATTTTATTCCCTTTCATCTATTCTGATTTTTCCTATGAATCTTTGGAAAAAAAGCTTATTATTCCAGCTTGTGAGTTCTTTTCTGATTTTATCGTTAATCATTGTTTCTCTTGTTGGATATATGGCTTTTTATCAAGCTAAAGAATCCTTAAAAAACTCAATTTTTAATGAACTGAATATCGCAGCTTCCTTAAAACGGGAGGAACTCAACCATTGGGTGTTTGATCAAAGTCAAGTGGTTTTAGCTATAGCTCAAATGCCTGAACTTCGGACTCCTGCAAAAACACTATTTACCCTGGATAAATCTACTGAGGATTATAAAAATATTCAAAGGTCATTACAAGCTTCTTTAAGTTCATTCACGAGAGAAAAATCGGGGTTAAAAGAAATTTTTATTTTGTCTCGTGGCGGTCGAGTTTTAGTTTCAACTGACCCTTCTCAATTGGGTAAATATCAACCCTTAGTACAATACAGTGATATTCAATCGGACAATCAAAACTCTTTTGTTTCTAATTTTTATCGTTCACCCCTTACAGGTTATCCCCAAATTACGTTAGTCGATCAAATTTTAGATCAAGATGGTAAACGCTTAGGACTTTTAGCGGCCCATTTAAACTTAGAACGAGTTGATCAGGTGATTCGTCAACGCACTGATTTAGATAAAACCGGAGAAACTTATTTAGTGGGAAATATGGGAAGTGGTTTATCCAATCGTTATGTTCTAATTGCGTCTCAAACGTTAGGATCAGATGAATTTCCTGATGGAATTAATAGTGATGGAATTGAACAAGCTATGCAGGGAAAAAGTGGGGAGGGGTTATATCGGAATTATCGAGGGGTTCCTGTGATCGGGGTTTATTATTCTTTATCTAATAAAGATTTAGCTTTAATTGTAGAACGCTCTCAAACAGAAGCCTTTACTCCCGCCCGTAAGTTAGCCAGTTCTATTTTATTGATTGGATTAATTTTATCAGGATTTATGGCGATCGCCATGTTCTTTTTAGGTCGTCAAATTGTGCAACCGATTTTAGCGATTGTAAAAACAGCCCGTGTTATTAGTCAAGGGAATTTTCAACAAACAGTCCCCATTTTAAGTGAGAATGAAATTGGGTTACTCGCCCGAACCTTTAATCAAATGACGATTCAATTACAAATTTATTATCATCAGTTAGAAGATTATAATCGAAATTTAGAATTAAAAGTAACTGAACGGACTCAAGAACTAGAAGATAAAAATCAACGACTGATTCATGCTTTAAAAGAATTAAAACAAACTCAATCTCAACTGATTCAAAATGAAAAAATGGTCAGTTTAGGGCAGTTAGTAGCCGGGGTTGCCCATGAAATTAATAATCCTGTGAGTTTTATTTATGGCAACCTAGATTTTGCCTCGGATTATGGTAAAAATTTAATTCAATTGGTAGAAGCTTACCAAAAAAATTATCCCGAACCCCAGGCAGAAATTGAAGAGATTATTGCTGAAATTGATTTGGAATTTATTAAAAGAGATTTACCCCAGGTTTATCAATCTATGAAAGATGGCGCTAACCGCATTAAAGAAATTGTTTTATCTCTCAAGAACTTTTCCCGTTTAGATGAATCTGAACAAAAAAGAATTAATATTCATGAAGGAATTGACAGTACCTTACAAATTTTACAAACTCGTCTCAAATCTCTCCCTTATTGCCCTGAGATTCAAGTGATTAAAAACTATGCTGATTTACCTTTAATTAATTGCTATCCCGGTCAACTCAATCAAGTTTATATGAATTTGCTCTCCAATGCTATTGATGCTTTACAAGAAGGTTGGGAACCTCAAAATCCAACCTGTGTGATCAAACAACCTCAAATTATAATTCAGACAACGGTGATGGATCAAGAATGGATTACTATTGAAATTCGGGATAATGGTTTAGGAATTCCCCCGGATATTAAAGGGCGAATTTTTGATCCCTTCTTTACGACAAAACCCGTTGGTAAAGGCACTGGGTTAGGATTATCTATTAGTTATAAAATTATTGTTGAACAGCATCAAGGTCAACTTAAATGTGAGTCCAAAATGGGAGAAGGAACACAATTTATCATTACACTCCCTATTCTTCGTTCTGAGTCAGGGTGACTTGGGGAAGTTGATCAATTCCGAGACGACGAATAATTGCACTCAGGGACATGGGAGAACAAACCCCTTCTACAATTCGTGCTGATTGGGGCGGTGCATAGATAAAACTCAATGATCCGATCACGACTCATAGCTCAATCTCAAACCGTAATCTTAGGGGAAACTTTCTAATGAATTTTTAATAAAATTTTAATGAATAGAGTTTTGTCAAATAATTTTAAGCCGGAATACTCAAACTTCAAGAACCAGGTATCATAAAAAAACAATGTTGACCTAAACCGTAACAACATTGTCTCTAGGGAACTCTAAAAACAAAATTTCGTAGAAACTCAGTCAAGTTATCCCTTCCCCTGTGATGATGATCACACCATTCAGTTGATTAAATCACAGAATTAACCCGATATCTATCACTGTATTTCCCTCAATTCCCTATAGAATTAATATCGTAGAATCTTATTTCTACTGTTGTCTAACTTTTACCCCCTCTTTTTTGTAGGAACCTCAATTATGATTTCCCCTAAACAAGCACAACTGATTCAATTTTTACGGTGGGAGTTAGCGATCCCGGCTTCTTCAATTGCAATGGCACTCCGCCACCCAGAACAAGATTCAGGTCAGTTACCGATGATCCTGTGGCAGTATGGGTTAATTACACTCGAACAACTGGATCGAATTTTTGATTGGTTAGAGCGATTTGGCAGCATCATGGAAACAAAACCGACAATGTATCCCCATCCTGAACACTACGAATCTTCAGGAACGGAAACCGTCAATCTTTCAGTTTCTTTAGTGGCTTAATTCTTCAGGGGTTAAACCATTTTAGAAAAGTGTCTTAATCCAATATGAAAAAATTTTGTTTATGTCAAGACGTTTAACAAAACGATTTCAACGCTCACAATCTCAATTTAACACCCCAAAGTCAGCCTTCTGTGAAAGCTGACTTTAATCTTATGAAAGGATTAAAAATTATTCCACCCCTATCTATTTAAACCTTCAGTCGATTTTTCAGGAATTGTTTTTGACACGACATCACCCTGAATCATTCACCCTTGGGTTACAGCAGAATAAACCTGACGAAATATCGCTTTATCTCCCCATCTCCTCAAAGAACTCAAAATTAACCTTATGATAGAAAAGTTCAGGATACACTCTTAGTAATGAACTTGGTTGCATCTGTGATCATGATGAACTTTGAAGAGGCTCTGACAATTACCGATACATTGGTTTTTGAAAAAACCGGAAAACACCTGAGTGATGCACAGCGAGCGGTCATTCAGGGAACTTGGTATTGTCAGAAATATCATGAAATTGCTTTAGAGTATCGCTGTACTCCTGAGTATCTCAAGCAGGATGTCGGGCCAAAATTATGGAAATTGTTATCGGATGAGTTAGGGGAAAAGGTCACTAAAAAAAATTTTCGTACCGTCATGGAACGCCGCACGTTGGAAGAAGAGGAGGGGGAGAGAGGGAGTAGGGAAGTAGAAGCAGTAGAGGAAGCAGGGGGAGACAAGGGGACAGGGAGACAACCGGAGGAGGAAAAGGAAAGACTCACCCATCGTCAACCGTCAATCTCTCCCCACGTAGACTGGGGGGAAGCAACGGATGTGTCTCAGTTTTATGGCAGAATTGAAGAACTGGCTCAACTCCAACAATGGATTTTACAGGAAGAATGCCGCCTCATTGCGGTGTTAGGAATGGGGGGAATTGGAAAAACTTCTTTATCGGTACAGTTAGCTCAAAAAATTTATCCCCAGTTTGAATTTGTGATTTGGCGATCGCTGCGAAATGCACCGCCTTTAACAGAAATTTTAATGGATTTAATTCAATTTTTTGCTAAGGAAACGGAGTTAAATTTGTCTCCCGACCCCCATCGGCAAATTTCCCAATTGATCGATTTTTTACGCACTTCTCAATGTTTAATTATTTTAGATAATATAGAATCAATTTTACAAGAAGGAAATCGAGTTGGGCGCTACTATCCCGGCTATGAAAATTATGGAGATTTATTTAAACGTTTAGGAGAAACCCAACACCAAAGCTGTCTCCTGCTTACCAGTCGGGAAAAACCTAGAGAAATTGCTGCGTTAGAAGGTCAAACCCAGAAAGTTCGGTCTTTACCTTTATTAGGATTAGAGCCGGAAAATTGTCAAGAAATTATTCAATCTAAAGGTGTAGGAGGTTCCTTTGAACAATGGCAAACGTTAATTGAACGCTATGCGGGAAATCCCCTCGCCTTAAAAATTGTTACGACCACGATTTATGATTTGTTTGGGGGAAATGTTGGGGAATTTTTAGACCAAATTCAGCAAGGGACGGCGATTTTTGGCGATGTTAGAGATATATTAGAACAACAATTAGGGCGAATTTCAGAACTTGAATTAGAAACCATGCACTGGTTAGCGATTAATCGAGAACCCTGTACCGTTGTTGATTTAAGAAAAGATTTATTATCGATTATTTCTCCGGTGGAATTAATTGAAGCCTTAGAATCCTTAAGTCGGCGATCGCTGATTGAAAAAAGTGCGGGCAGCTTTACCCAGCAACCCGTTGTTATGGAATATATGATTGAGCGGTTAATTGAAACAATTTTGCAAGAAATAGAAACGGAAATTATTAATATTTTAAATCAATATCCCCTAATTAAATCTCAAGCCAAAGATTATATCCGAGAAAGTCAAACTCGGTTGATTTTACAGCCCATTGTTCAAAAACTCTTAAGCCGTTATCGAATTTCAGGAGAACTAAACCAAAAGTTTAAAATTCTGATTGAACGGTTAAAACAAAATCGTCATTCTTCAGGTTATGGTGGCGGCAATATTATTAATCTTTGCCATAGTTTAGACTTAGATTTAGCAGAATATGACTTTTCTCAATTAACCATTTGGCAAGCCTATTTACAAGATGCCAATTTACAAAACGTTGATTTTTCCGGTTCCGATTTATCTCGATCCGTGTTTGCCAAAACCCTCGGTCATTCCCTCACCGTTGCCTTGGGTGCTAACGGAATTTTAGCCACTGGAGACGCCGAAGGTAAAATTATTTTATGGACAGTCGAAGACGGTCAACAACTGTTAGTTTGTCAAGGACAAGTGGGAGGAGTTAAATCTGTCACCTTCAATCAGGATGGGACTTTACTCGCGAGTGGGAGTGATGATGAAAGTGTGCGACTGTGGAAAGTGTCAACGGGAGAATGCTTAAACCGTTGGCGGGAACATCAAGGAAGCGTTAACTGTGTTTGTTTTAGTCCCAGTGGGGATTGGTTGGCCAGTGGTAGTAATGACAAAACCGTCAGGGTTTGGGATACTCGTTCAGGACAATGTGTGCATCACTTCACCGATCACACCGACAGCATTCGCAGTATTACCTTTAGTCCCGATGGTCATACCTTGGCCAGTTGCAGTGAGGATCAAACCGTTAAACTCTGGAATCTGCAAACGGGAGATTGTTTACGCACCTTCTATGGACATAACGCTTGGAATTGGGCCGTTACTTTCGTGCGTTCTGCTTCAACTCCGGGTAAAATTCATGCGATCGCTAGTAGTACCGATGAAGAAGCCGTCCGGCTGTGGGATATAAATACAGGTCACAGTTTTCATACCTTTCACGGTCATCAAGATTCGGTGTGGATCGTGGTATTTAGTCCTGATGGAGAATTATTAGCCAGTAGCAGCGATGACCAAACTGTAAAACTCTGGAATGTGAGAACGGGAACTTGTTTAAAAACCTTACCCGGATTAGAAAGTCAAGTCTGTTCCTTAGCCTTTAGTCCCGATAGCCAAACCTTAGCGACGGGGAGTGTGGATCGCATGGTGCAGTTATGGGATGTACAGACGGGACAACGGTTGAGAACCTTACGGGGTCATCGTCATCAGGTGTGGTCGTTTGTTCTCAGTCCCAATGGCAGACGTTTGGCCAGTGGAAGTGATGACGATCAGGTGCGACTCTGGGATGTGCAGACGGGTCGCTGTCTCAAACAGTTACAAGGTCATACGGACTGGGTATGGTCAGTCGCATTTAGTCCCGATGGCAGTTTAATTGCCAGTGGTAGTTATGACCGCACGGTGAAACTCTGGGATACCCAGACGGGGGAATGTTTGAAAACCTTGCATGGCCATAGCGATCGCATTCAAGCGGTAACGTTTAGTGCTGAAGGTAGGCTATTGGCGAGTGCCAGTGATGACCAAACGGTGAAAGTCTGGGATGTGCAAACGGGTGAACTGTTACAAACCTTAGAAGGACATCAGCGTTGGGTGGGTTCAGTTGCCTTCAGTCCTCAAACTTCAATTTTAGCCAGTGGCAGTAATGACCAAACTATTCGACTGTGGGATGGGGAAACAGGCCACTGTTTAGCCGTTCTTGAAGGCCATAATGATCGGGTTCATGTTCTGACTTTTGCCTCCCAGGGTTCGATTTTAGTCAGTGGGAGTTATGATCGTTCGGTGAAATGTTGGGATGTGGAAACGGGCGAATGTCTGCAAACTTGGCGCGGTGAAATTGAACGAGTTCAGGGAATTTTATTGACCCTTGAAGGTCAGATTTGGGTCAGTGGTAGTCATGATCATGATATTAGATTATGGGATATGGCGACGGGAAACTGTGTGAAACGTTTAGAAGGTCATAGCCATCCTGTCTGGTCAGTTCATGTTGATGCTCAGGGCCGTTTTTTAGCGAGTGGCAGTCATGATCAAGGAATTAAGGTTTGGGATTTACACACCCAGGAGTGTTTGAAAACCTTACGCGCTGATAAGCCTTACAATGGTTTGAATATTACGGGTGTGACGGGAATCACTACAGCACAAAAAGTTACATTGAAAGCGTTAGGCGCGGTGGATCTTAACCCAGAACGAATATTATAAGAACAGCTTTACTGAATCTTTACAATTAATGACTGATTTTTGTTAAATCTTTATTGGAGTGGGGTGGATTTATCACTAAGATAAAAGTATTAGAAACACAGCTACACGCCACCCCAAATTTTCAGTCATCCTTAAAGTTCGGGTTTCACCCCAAGTCTGGTGTTATCAGGGAAAAGTCGGGTAGGGTATAACAGGATGTTATATTCTCCGCTACAGTCAGTCAGGGTATCTCAAGAAGCAAGCAATCGGAAGCGATAAAATGTTACTCGTTTTCAAATCCAGATCCAGGGGAACACAAGGCACTAAGGAGAAAATACCGAGAATTGGGATGTGAGGTCAGAGTGTGTAGCCCAATCCACCTATCCCTGACCCAAGAGGGGTTCTACCGTGAATAATTCGGGGTTTAGCCAGTATTATCATTCATCGGATGAGCAGGTCATTTATGCTCATCTACAAAGTTGTGTCGAAATTGAACAACCCCAACACCTGATTCAACGGTTCTTTAATTTGTTTATCCAAGGAGGAGAATACCCTGATTTGGCTGTTAATTTAGCATTAGGTCGGATTGTCGATTCGGATTTAGCCAATATAGAATTTCAGTATGTTCTCAACCGCAGTTGCTATATTTTAATTAATCGGTGGCGCAAACAACCTCGGCATCAATGGGCTATTCCTGAACTGATTAATAGTTTTGAACAAACCCCATCGGGTTTACCTTCCTGTTGGACAGCAAAACGGTTACGTTCTTTAGTTAAACGGTTTATTGAAACGGAACAATATCAAGCTCTTCGCCGTTTGAGCAAGGTCTTTGAGGAAAAAATAGAAGCAAACCAAAAAGAAAAAAACGATAATGTAGAAGGTTTAATTAGTCGTTATCCCTATTTATATGATCACTGTTTTTTAACAGATGATAGTCCTGATGAGCAACGTCAGGAAATCCGCGAGATGCGAATGCAAGCTCAAGAAACCTGGGAGCATGATTTATCTCAATATCTCACGTTTAAACGCACTCCCCGCGAACAACGCTTAATTTTACCAGGGGTGGAAAATCCCACGTTATTAACAGACAAAAAGTTGAATTTTGCGGTTAAACATTTTACCGGAAAAGTAGATGGTTATCATACTTATAATGATTTAGCCTACATTTTTGCAAATCAAAGCCAACAGGCGCGAACCTATCGCACGTTTAAAGAAGAATTTTATGAATATTTGAGTAGTACGGTTGATACTAAGTATGGAAAAAACCATTTTAATAATCGTTTATATCGAGAACTACAAGCCACTTTATCCCATAATGATAGTCAAAAAGTGAATGCTACTCTGATAGCGGGAACCTGTCGTAAATTATTAAATTTCTTGGTTGTGGAAAGTCCCCAACAACCCCATCATTTTGTCTTTTTAGATTTAAGCAGTAATATTGGAGTCACTCGTTCTATTGGGTTGTTATTAAAAATCGTCTTGTTTTGTCGCAAAGTTAAATCAGATTTAGAAAAACGGTTTTCGATTTTATTTAATCACTATTCTACTTTTTCCAGAAATAAGGTGTTTTGGCTGGTGGAAGCGTTAGAAAATCTTAATATTGCTTTTAGTCTCAATTGGGGAAGTTTAAAATTTAATTAAGTTTTGCCTTAATTCTGGCAATTGCGACTATAATACAGGACTATATTATTATTGATTTTACACTAAAAGCGATCGCTGTTGATCATAAAAATAGCGATCGCTTAATTATAAGGGAATAACCCTTGACACTCCCCAGCCTGAAGGCGTGGGGATTCTTGGTTCAACGAAACCACTTAATCAAAGTACCTTGCAGTGCTTTAACCAGAGGTGGGATTCTCCCCAAGCGTAAATTCGGATATGCCCTATCCTATTCGCATGAATGCGAGTTCTTTTTTACCTGAAACAAATTTGTTTCAAAAAACTGGTTGTCTAGTCCCAAGAATCTTTTACCAACTGCTGGGGGAAACTAGAACTGTGCAGTAGAACCCTATAGATTCAATTGTCAAGGTGAGCGCGTTTTGCCGTTAGGCGACTAGGTTTTTAGACAGGTTGTTTACCTTTCCTGTTACCGAAAATAGTAGCACAATCAGATGTTAATAGACAACCTACAACCCAATATAAAGCCGTCCTATAAGGACGGGGTTTTAAACCCATTTTTCTGATAAAGTTAACTGATCTGTTCACTCGCACGGCTTAACATGGCTTCATGAAGATGATCATCATGCAGACGTTCCTGAATTAATAACTCCCGTGCTTGTTCCTGGGTTTGTTCAATCAGATTTTCTTCTTCCGCCGCCCGGTTTCGCATGGTTTCCTGGACGTGTTCTTGGTGTTGACGATCTTGAACCAAGAGTTCCCGTGCTTTGTCTTGCATAGTCATGGCTAGATTCTCCTAATTCCTGTTCAATATTTCTCTATCTAAAATTTTTACATAATTTTAGCAAAATGTATCATAAGTAACAGAAATTTTTATAATTTTAGTAAATAAGTATTTCGACTCATCCTGAATAACTCTAACCCCAGTAGTATCCCCCAACGCTTCGGATAGCTAGAAAGTCCAAATAAAAAAATTTTGCCGTACCTATTGAGAATACTTTGCATTTGAGTTATGCTGATCACTATTGGTTGACGGGTAAAAGTAATGGATTATCCCTAGGCTTCCCGTCTCTGTTAGTGAAAATAGATTTCATTTGAGTAAGACTTATGAACTCATCTCATCTTGACGAAAGGGCGATTTGTGAGGTTTTTGGAATTAACTGGGTAGACCGTTGGCTTGTTTATAAACGATTACAAGAGTTAGAGATTCCCTGCTGGTGTCGAATTAACCAACCATTACAGGTTCAAATTAATACCCCAAAAGATACAATTCAACTCTTGAGCGTCCTCCGACAATTCAGCCAGTCTCATCAGAATTTAGTCGAGTGCTTAGAACACTGTTGGCATTGTCATTCGATTTGAAATCCCAAAGTTTTTTAACGTTTTCTCGAATTTTCTGATAAACAGATATTGACTAGGCGTGAACTTTTTTAAGTTTGTCTATCGCTGTTTTCCCTTAAGTACAGTTTGAAATTTTACTGACCCATTACCTTTAGTAAACTCATGTGTAAATCCAACAAAAGCTATACAGAATTTAACTTAACAGGAACGATAAAAAATGTGTGGATAAAAGCGGATAAACCTAAATTAATGACGCTACAAACTCCTGTAGGATTATTGCTGATTAAACTGTCTAAAGCAGCGCGGATGATGGGGATTTCTAATTTAGCTCCGGGTAAGGAAGTGCGTGTCAAAGGTCAGAAAAAACAAGATTTTAAAACCGGAAAGATTAAATTAAAAGCTGAACAGATACTTCCAGTTTTCCCACCTATATCAACTTTAACTCCTGTATTCTATGATGAAAGCAAAAAAACTGCCTCTGAGGATTTAGTTCTTTCATATCCTTTGAGTGTTCAAACTTCTAATAGTTTAAATTCCCCAATTCAGGAAGACTGTGAAACCTCGGAAATTTGCTCTTTAGTTATTCCCGGTGAACCTGTACAACAGCCTGCGGTTAAACCCGCCAAAATCTTAATCTGTCAAAAATCCGATTGTCGTAAACGCGGAGGCGATGAGATTTGTACCCTATTGCAACAAGAGTTAGCCCAACGGGGATTAGAAGATCAGGTAATAATTCAAAAAACAGGATGTTTGAAAAAATGTAAAGCTGGCCCGAATTTGGTGATGTTACCGGATAAAACCCGTTATAGCAAAGTTGAACCGGAAGAAATTCCGGCGTTGATTGAGCAACATTTTTGAAATTATTTAGGATACGGGAGATCAAAGAAACGTTCATCTTACTTGTTCTTAGACAAAAGCGTGCTTTGCAAGAAGAACAGAAAAAACAACAAGAAAATCAAACACCTAGCTGAAAGAAATAGGGTTTCTGTTTTAAACTCTGATTTTTTCACAAACCTTTTTTGCGGAATGATCTGAAGTTTTTTTTATAAGTAAAGCTAATAGATTATAGATACTTGTTTTAAATTTTAAAAGAATTCGAGAAAAATCGGATTTTTTATTGAAAATGGCTTGCAATTACTTGACGAAACCAATGGGTTTGAGATAGACTAAAAAAAACGCACCCAAGGGCTTATTGTGTCTATCAGCAAAAATAGAGGCTGAAACCCTTTAAACTCGTTCAAGATTGAGAAAATTTAATCGGTTTATAGCTACTGCGATGCACGAGTTTTTTGGACAAAAGGATAAGTCACGAGTTAGGGTATTGACAAAATCAATAATTTGTGCATCAGTCAGAAAATCAAGTTTCACGGAAAATTAAAAATTGGGTTGCTTGCGTGTCCCAAGTAGTGACAAGAAACGTTAGTCTTGCTTGTTCTTCTCCTATAATTTGGAAATTAACCCGTTATTCAAAAGTAGAATAGGAGATAACAATGCCTCCAGAAATTAAGATGAAACTTTCAGCAATCAAGTTTCTGCCTCAATCTGAGGAAGTTGAAGTTAACCAGTCTAATTCTAAGGAACAACGATATCGAGATCGAGAAGAACGGAAATATCTTCAGGGTATCTTTGCCGGGTCAGATGAAGATGCGAAGGGAATTGCGAGAGTTTGGTTTTGTTCCGATGAAGAAATTGAAGTAGCCTGGACTATTGCTCAAGAAGGAAAAGGTATTCTTGTTGTTGGCGATTATCTTGGGGAAAAGGAGATGAATTCTGGCAAGAAAACTATTGGTTTAGAAAATGCGCGAATTGCCCGTTATGATGCGAATGGAAAGTTTGAGCTTACAATTCCAGGTCAATCAGAACCTGAGATCCTAGAAGGAAATCCAGAAAATCTAGTAATTTTAGAAGTAGTGGGTCGTGTCGTGTTGATTCAACCCTCTATGTCAACTTCCAGTGGTTCTGGTCATCAATCAGGTCTTAGGCAAAGGCACGCTTTACGAAGACAACAACAAGAAAACCAAACACTTAGTTGAAAGAAACCCGGTTTCTACATCAGAATTTATATTTCATTTTCAACATTTCAGGAGAAACCCGATTTCTGTAAGCGACAAACCACTTTATATTAAATATTCTTATTGGCACATTACTTTTCTTTTAAATTTTAAAACAATTTAAGAAAAATCGGATTTTTTATTGAAAATGGCTTGCAATTACTTGACGAAACCAATGGGTTTGAGGTATACTAAAAAAAACACACCCAAGGGCTTATTGTGTCTATAGGTAAAAATAGAGGCTAAAACCCTTTAAACTCGTTCAAGATTGAGAAAATTTAATCGGTTTATAGCTACTGCGATGCACGAGTTTTTTGGACAAAAGGATAAGTCACGAGTTTGGGTATTGACAAAATCAATAATTTGTGCATCAGTCAGAAAATCAAGTTTCACGGAAAATTAAGAATTGGGTTGCTTGCGTGTCCCAAGTGGTGAGATGATTGAGATGCAGTCTGAGGGGAATTCCAGAGCCAATTCTGGCGTAGAATCTGAACTCGTTGAGATTCGATGCTTCGGCACTCACGCACTCACTAAAATTTACAGATAACAATAATTATGGCCTCACTTGAAGAACTTTGCATAAATTCGATCCGCTTCCTTGCCATTGATGCCGTAGAGAAGGCAAAATCCGGCCACCCTGGATTACCGATGGGTGCTGCGCCGATGGCATTTGTGTTGTGGGATCGGTTTATGCGGTTCAATCCCAAAAATCCTAAATGGTATAACCGCGATCGCTTCGTCCTGTCAGCCGGTCATGGCTCAATGTTGCAGTATGCCCTGCTGTATCTGATGGGATACGATAGCGTTTCCTTAGACGATATCAAACAATTTCGTCAGTGGCATTCTCAGACTCCGGGCCACCCAGAAAACTTTGTTACCGCCGGGGTTGAAGTCACCACTGGCCCATTAGGTCAAGGGATTGCCAATGGTGTTGGGTTAGCTATGGCCGAAGCCCACATGGCTGCGACCTTCAATAAACCCGATGCCAACTTAGTAGACCATTATACCTATGTGATTTTAGGGGATGGTTGCAACATGGAAGGGGTTTCGGGTGAAGCCTGTTCTTTAGCCGGACACCTGGGACTCGGTAAATTAATTGCCCTCTACGACGATAACCATATTTCCATTGATGGAAATACCGAGATTTCCTTTACCGAAGATGTCAGCAAACGCTTTGAAGCCTATGGTTGGCACGTTCAGCACGTTGAAAATGGCAACACCGATTTAGATGCCATTGCAGATGCCATTGCCAAAGCGAAGGAAGTCACTGATAAACCGTCTTTCATTAAAGTCACCACCATCATTGGCTATGGTTCTCCCAATAAACAAAACACTGCGGGAGTTCATGGAGCCGCGTTAGGGGGAGATGAAGTCGCAGCCACCCGTAAAAATCTGGGTTGGGACTATGAACCTTTTGTCGTTCCCGATGATGCCTTAGCTCATTTCCGTAAAGCCGTTGAACGCGGGGCCAATTTAGAAGGAGAATGGAGCAAAACTTGGGAAAACTATAAAGCCAAATATCCCCAAGAAGCTGCTGAATTTGAACGTCGCATCACAGGAAAACTCCCCGAAGGTTGGGAAAAAGCCCTACCGACCTTTACCCCCGAAGAAAAAGGTAAAGCCACCCGTCAATACTCAGAAGGGGTTCTCAATGCCTTAGCCCCGGTTCTGCCAGAATTGATTGGAGGTTCGGCGGACTTAACCCACTCCAACTTAACGGAAATGAAAGGGTTTGGTAATTTCCAAAAAGGACAATATCAAAACCGTAACCTGCGTTTCGGTGTCCGTGAACACGGAATGGGTGCAATTTGTAACGGAATTGGTCTGCATTACTCTGGTTTAATTCCCTATTGCGCGACGTTCTTAGTGTTTGCGGACTATATGCGGGCGGCGATTCGTTTATCTGCCTTATCCGAAATTGGGGTGATCTATGTGATGACCCACGACTCCATCGCCCTTGGAGAAGATGGCCCCACCCACCAACCCGTCGAAACCATTGCGTCCCTGCGGGCTATTCCTGAGTTGTTAGTGATGCGTCCGGCGGATGGAAACGAAACCTCTGGTGCTTATAAAGTCGCCGTTGAAAATCGGAATCGTCCTACCTTGATTGCGTTAACTCGTCAAGCGTTACCGAACTTAAACGGTAGTTCCGTTGATGTGGTCAGCAAAGGCGCTTATGTTCTGTCTGACTCGGAAGGCACTCCCGATTTAATTTTGATCGGAACTGGAAGCGAAGTGTCTCTGTGTGTGGAAGCCGCTGCTAAATTAACGGCTGAAGGCACGAAAGTTCGGGTGGTTTCTATGCCCTGCTGGGAACTGTTTGAAGAACAAGATGCCGCTTACAAAGAATCTGTGTTACCTAAAGCTGTGACAACACGGTTAGTGGTGGAAGCCGCCAGCCGTTTCGGTTGGGAACGCTATATTGGCGATCAAGGCGACATGATCAGTATTGATCGCTTTGGTGCTTCTGCTCCGGGTAACGTGTTGATGGAGAAATTCGGTTACACCCTTGAGAATGTTTTAGACAAAGCGAAAGCCTTATTAGGTTAAGCCTAAAGTTTAAGGGAATAGGAAACAGAGAACAGTTCTGTTTCCTATCTTCTTCTTATTGAGTGTGGTAGATAACCGCACTTTTTTTATTGAACTTGAGCACCATGAGAACGAGGGTCAACCGCACTGGGTTTATCGGGAGTAATAGGGGAATTAAAGGCAGAAACTTGACCTGTTGATTGAGTATAGGGGAGAGGATTTTCAGCGATTAAAGCGTCTAAATTTGCCTCTAGGATATTGCGGGGAATTTCACCAATAGTTTGTGCAATGGTATCCGCATTTTGATTCAAATAAACAAAATGAGGAATTCCATCAACTCGATATTTCAGCAGTTCAGGCAACCATTTACTATTATCTACATTCAACATAACAAAATTCAGTTGTTCAGCATATTGCTGTTTAATTTCATGCAATTCTGGCGCCATCGCTTGGCAACTGGTACACCAATTAGCATAAAATTCAATTAAGGTGGGTTTTCCATTCCTCAAGGCGACATCCATCGGAACAGATTCTTCTGCGAGTTGAGGAAGAGAGGTTGTAGTCGCATCCATCCGTACCCCCAGGAAAACGGCTACAGCCAAAATAATCGCAGCCATGGCAATTAAAAAGTTTCTAATGCGTTTGGCTAAATCGGAGGGTTGAGTTGATGTTGTTGAATGCAATGGATTTTCGTTCATGTTCCTAAATTAAAAAATGATCACCTATCCTAGGAATGACACAGGAGACAGAAGCAGAAAGAATTCACGGCTGACTCTGACTCCTGGCTTCTGATTATTTTAGTTTAACTATATTTTTCTGAAAATTTTTAACAATTCCCTTGAAGTTGCAGTAAAATAGGATCAAAATAAATTAGCTCTAAAAATAATCCCAAAAAGTGTAATAGCTATAAATTCGTAATTCGTAATTCGTAATTCGTAATTCGTAATTCGTAATTCGTAATTTTTAATTTTATAACAATGAAAAAAAGAGTCACTTTAACCTTTCCTAAACGCTCTATTCAAATGCCGATTACCTATCGATTGGCGAAAGATTTTAATGTGGCTGCTAATATTATTCGGGCTCAAGTCGCCCCCAATCAAGAGGGAAAATTAGTGGTAGAATTGTCAGGGGATATTGATGAACTAGAAGCCGCTATTGAATGGATGCAAACTCAAAATATTGGGGTTTCTTTAGTAGGACGAGAGATTTTAATTGATGAAGAAAGTTGTGTTGATTGTGGATTATGTACTGGAGTTTGTCCGACAGAAGCCTTAACGCTCAATCCTGAAACCTTTTATTTGACGTTTACCCGTTCCCGATGTATTGTTTGTGAACAATGTATTCCCACCTGTCCCGTTCAAGCGATTTCTACGAATCTCTAAACGGGAATTCAATACAAAACTTGTTTTTTCTCTTAATTTTTCAATGAAATCACAAAAAGAACTAACAATTATTACTTGGGTTTCCTTTGGATTACTGCTCCTAACTTGTCTTCATTTTGGTTGGTTTTTATTTGAATCTCATCTATATTCTATAATTTCAGGTATAATTTTAGCCTTAATTTGGGCAGTAGATTTATTCTTTACGATTCCGCTTAACTTTTTTCAAAATATAGTATTAAAATGGATTAGAACTGATCTAGGAACATTCTTAATGATTGTTTTTATCTCAATCTTAGGTGTGTTTATGGTCACTTGGCTACAGATTTCGATTAATATTTTATTAATGCTTTCAGCCACAGCATTAGCGAGGTTAGAATTGCAAACCTCCAGATTTAGTAATTGGCAATCTTTTATTATTTTATCGATATTATCTACCTTTGGTTTAACATTAGGATGGGTACTGAATTATTATTTTTCTGTAGATCATTTAGAATTCCAATTGTGTTTCCCCTTTGATTTAGGATGTCTTGAAATTCCCTATAGTGCAGAAACTCCACCTGCTCAAGAGTAACAAGGGTTAAGAGATTAATGTTATTGGGTGCGTCAGCTTGACGCTAACACACCATTTTTATTATTTTAAATCTAATAATCCACTACTTTTGAGTTTGGGATTAAAGCGAATTTCTTCTTGTAATCCCCGTTCTTGGAGTTGAGTTAAAATTTCTTCTTCCACACGACGAGCAACTTGTTTTAACAGTTTTTCTTGACCGATTTCATCGTTTTTTTCATAAGCTATTTTTTCTTCGGCTGTCATTAAAGGTTTGACTTGAATGGGATGATTCCACAGCATTTCATCTTCTGCATTTCCCAGAGGAATTGAACCATTTTCAGTAATCCAAGCTGCTTTAATTTCTTCTAAAATTGTTCGATTTGGACGAGTAATTGTTTGTAACTTCAGCCAATAACAGCCTTGATATTGCCGAACAAAATGTTGCTTTAAACTTAGATAAATATCTCTGGAATATCCGACATATTGTAAGATTTTATCTTGATTAAAAATGGCATAAACACCAATTTGACCCTGAAGCAAGTCAAGGATTCTGCCATTTTCATCCAAATAGGAGATATAGTCTAAACTATTAAGAGGAGGAATTTCAGTTGGATTAGTCATTGATACAAAAAACGCTTTTTTCCTAATTTTAAATGGATCAGTACCGATTTAATTATACCGTTTTATTGAATTCTTTTTAACGGCGATTAAATACATGAGGAGAAAAATTTTCCCATTCAACTCAAATATCTGTTATCTTGGATCTTAAAACTCTGCTGAATAACTGGCGAGTCGTAAACTTCTGGAAATCTCAGAGTTGCCTGGTTCAAGACCATACTCCCTCAGTCAAATCTGTATAAAAAAACTCAATGTTTACACAAGTGCATTTAACAGAGCGACATCATCATATCCTGTGGGCAACGATTCGTCACTATATTGCGACGGCAGAACCTGTTGGCTCTAAAGCTTTGGTGGAAGAATACAACCTCAAAGTCAGTCCCGCCACCATCCGCAATAGTATGGGGGTCTTGGAACGCGCCGGACTCCTGTATCAACCCCATACCTCCGCCGGACGAGTCCCCTCGGATTCGGGTTATCGAATTTATGTGGATAAATTAATTACGCCTTCAGAAACCGTAGCCGATGAAGCGCTGCAATTATTACGGGAACAACTCAGTTTAAAAAACTGTAGTTTGGAGGCAATTTTGCGGGGTGCATCGCAAATTTTATCAACGTTGAGTGGGTATATTACCTTAGTAACATTACCCCAACGAATTACAACCCGGTTGCGACATTTGCACCTGGTTTCGATAGAACCCGGAAAAATTATGTTAGTGGTGGTAACGGATTCCTATCAAACCCAATCGAGTTTGATTGAATTATCGTCTCCGAATTACCCTGCTAATTCTAACACAATGGGAGTTAATCCGCTACCCGAAAATCCAGAAGTTTTAGAACAAGAGTTACAATTAATTTCTAATTTTTTAAATGCTCAACTCAGAGGAAAATCTATTTCTGAACTCTCCACTTTAGATTGTACAGAATTAGATCGTGAATTTCAACGCTATTCGGATTTTTTACGCAAATTATTAACGGATTTAAGTCATCGTAGCCAAACCCCAGAATATACTCGAATTCTAATTAGTGGAATTGCGGAAGTTTTACATTTACCCGAATTTTCACAATTGCAACAGGTGAAAACTTTAATGCACTTATTAGAAGAAGAACAGGAACAATTGTGGCCGTTAATTTTTCCCCCGTCCCAAACTGAACGGGTTACAGTTCGGATTGGGACGGAAAATCCCTTAGAACCCATTCAAGGCTGTACTTTGGTTTCGGCTCAATATCGACGGGATAATATTCCGGTGGGAAGTGTGGGAATTTTAGGCCCGACTCGGATGATGTATGAAAATGCCATCGCCGTTGTTGAAGCCGCTGCTGATTATTTGTCGGAAGCACTGAGTTAATGTTTAATTTCTATATTTATGGTCGGTTTAGAATCCTTAGAAAATAGTTTATTTTCCTTTGTCCATCTTCTAAGATTTGGCTTAGAAGCAATTTCGGCTTTTTGCGTCTTTTTAGGATTAATTACCACCTTAAAAATTGCCTTAAAAGCTTTCCATCGGCGGCTAGTTTTTCCCTTTATAGAGTTACGTCTCCACTTTGGAACGTGGTTAGCCTTAGCCTTAGAATTTCAGTTGGGTGCGGATATTGTTTCTACCACAATTACACCCTCTTTTCAGGTATTAGGACAGTTAGCCGCAATTGCTGTGATTCGGACATTTTTAAATTATTTTTTGAATAAAGAACTGGAAAGTGAAACTAACTTTCAGAAAAAGCTAGAGGAGAAATCTTCTATTCAGAAATTATAGAATATAATGGTGAATTCTGACCCTTTAACCATCGCAGAAACAGCAATTATCGAGTTTGAACGTTCAAAAGTTCCTGGGGTTTGGACGGGACTCAATAAACAGCAAATTATTGCCGAAATCCGCTCACGTCTGCTAAATCCCTTTAACATTAATCAAGGTTCTCAACCCTTTTGTGGCCCTGCTGCTATTATTTTTGAATTGGCTCGAAAACATCCTGCTGCTTATATTCAACTCTGTCGAAATCTGTTTCAAATTGGTGGCTTTCATACCCAAACCAATCGTTGGATTCCTTCACCTGTCTATTTACAACAGAGTCAAGTTAATGTTAAGATCCCTCAAGTGGATTGGATGGTATTATCGACATTAAGAGAGTCGGAAAATCTGATTTTTTCCGTTGACCCTAATGCTCCTCAACTCTTCAGAAATTTAGCGGGAATTACAAAGCCTTGGGAAATCGGCGGATGGACTCAAGAAATTTTAGGCTATCAAACAATTCATTATCATTATGCTTATTTATTCGGAGATTTAGAAGCGATTCAAAAGGCAAATCAAATTGTAAAATCTGGGGGTGTAGCCTTTGGATTAATTAATGATTTTGGCTTACTTTTGAACAAACCTCCTGTTTTTTCCTATCCCAGTCATTGGGTGGCTTTGCTAGATGAATTAAATATTGATTACCCTAAGAATATGATTGAGTTTAATCTATTTACTTGGGGTCAACAGATGCAGATTAAGGTTGATATAAAAACCTTTAAAACCTATTTTTGGGCTGTTGTTACTGGGATTTAGGTTAAACAGCAACCTAGTCCCAGAAACCCAGTTTCTAAATTCCTATTAATGAATTGGTAATAATCCGTTTAACGCCTAAATTAACTAAAGTGTTAAAATCATTGAGATCATCCACTGTCCAAACCACAATATCGACCCCTTGATTTTGACTTTGGGTTAGGATTTCTGGATGTTGTAAGACAACAGGATAATGGATGCTTAAAATCGAATTTCCTTTGTTAATTGCTTTTTGAAGCTGTTCTTCAAACTGATTAAAAGCAATTAAAAAATATCCGAGGGTTATTTCGGGATGCTGGTGACGAATTTGATCTAAAAATTTTTCATTAAAAGAAGTCATAATTGATTTTTTAAGGATATTATTTTGAGTTACAAATTCTCCTAAGTTTTGAACTTCTTCCTCTGACCATTGATGATTAGGTTTAATATCAAAATATAAAAAATCCTTAACATTTTTAAAAGTAGCGATCGCATTTTCTAATGTAGGAATACTTTCTCCCGCAAATCGTTCAGCAAACCACGAACCTGCATCTAATTCTTTAAGTTCTGCAACGGTTTTCTCGGAAACTTTACCGGATGTTCCCGTAATTCGATTTAACAATTCATCATGAAAAATCACCGGAATTCCATCCGCAGAAACTTGTACATCAAATTCCAGAGAATTTGCCCCCTGTTGTAAAGCGGCACTAAACGCAACCAGGGTATTTTCCGGCGCCATAACTGAAAAACCCCGATGAGCAATAATTTCTAAATCCATCATTTTACCTCTATTTCTATAATTATTATTTTACCATCATTTGATCTTTTAAAAACGCTTCAACGGTTTGATTAAAACAATCAGGTTCAACTAAAAATGACCAATGATTACCTGCCACCCGTTCAATTTTTAACTGGGTTAAATACTGTTGATAAGGTTTTAATTGCCAGTCCATCCGATTAACTCCCTTTTCCGGTTGAATTAATAATGTGGGAATATTAATATTTTCTGTTAACCCTGGAACTTCCATCACCTGTTCAAAAATTTCATTTCTAGCCGGAATTCCAAATTTACTTCCCCAACTTCCATCAGGTTTTTCCTCTATTCCAGCTTCAAATAATTCCTGTTGTAAATCACTCCATCCTGCAAATTGAGCTAACTGTTTAGCTTGATTTTCCGTCTGTTCAAAACTAGCAAAGGGGCCGATTAATTTTAGACAATCTAACTGACGATACAAAAGGGGTAGAGTTAATTTAAACAAACCGGGAAGTTTCATAATAAAAATTGGATCAACTAAAATCATACTATTAAATCGTTCAGGATTCTGTTTTGCCCAAATCGCTGCCATTTTACCCGTCCAAGAATGTCCTAAAATATGGGCTTTTGACCAATTTAGATGCTCCATTAAGGCTTCTAAATCTTCAATAACCTCAGTAAAGGTATATCCCTTTTCCGGTTTACTACTTTCTCCATGTCCTCGCATATCTGGTGCTATAATATGATAGCGATCGCTCAATTTCTCTCCTAACTTTTTCCAAACCAACGCTTGATCTGCTAACCCATGTAATAATAAAAGATTTGTATCCGACGAACCATTAACCGCAGAATTCCATTCTAAATAAGAGAGGTTAGCCGTTGATAGGGATAAAGTTTTTCTAATAAAACTCATAGTTTTACCCTCTGAAAATAATAAATTGGCAAACTGGATATTTTCAGTATAAAGGATTAGATCTCTCTATATCAATTTGCACCGAGGTTGTAATATCTTATCCTAGGGGTTTGGTTTCCAAACCCAAGGCGCAAAGAGGGTTGGGATACCCAACCCCTACAGAACTTTTTCATAAATCATTTAAGATTGCTATAGCAATCCGCGCCGAGGTTATAATATTTTATCGTAGGGGTGATGTCCCTCCAAACCCAGGCGCAAAGAGGGTTTGGAAACCAAACCCCTACAGAACTTTTTCATAAATCCTACACGGATTGCTATAGTATAGGGTGGGTCATTAGCAAAAGCTCGTGATTTCAGCGATTAAGTTAGGGTTTGTTACTGATCCTGGGTTTAAAAACTATAAAATTTTAGGTAAAATATGAGATAATAATATTAATATTCTCTTAATTTTATTTTGTCAAACACAGTTAGACATCATGCAAGCATCTACAGATTGGCAACAGGTAAAAACTGCCTTTAAAAAGATTTGGGGTTATGATGATTTCCGACCTCCCCAAGGGGAAATTATTAAAAGCTTGTTAGACTCTAAAGATGCCTTAATTGTTATGCCAACGGGAGGGGGTAAATCCATCTGTTTTCAACTTCCAGCCTTATTAAAAACCGGATTAACTTTAGTGATATCGCCCCTAGTGGCATTAATGGAAAATCAGGTTCAAGAACTTCAAGATCTAAAACTTCCCGCCGCCTTAATTCATAGTCAATTATTGCCCCAACAACGTCGGAATACCTTACGTTTAGTTGAACAAAATCAATTAAGACTTCTCTATCTTTCTCCTGAAACTCTATTAAGTTCTCCCGTTTGGAGTGTTATTTCTCAACCCCAGGTTAAAATCAATGGTTTAATCTTAGATGAAGCCCATTGTTTAGTCCAATGGGGGGATACCTTTCGACCCGCTTATCGACGTTTAGGAGCTATTCGGACAACTTTATTAAAACTAAAACCTGCGGGAACAAAAATAGCGATCGCAGCCTTTACAGCCACCGCCGATCCTGATGCTCAAGCTATTATTAAACAGGTTTTAAACCTCAAAAATCCTCAACAATTTCTCCTCAGTCCCTATCGATATAATTTAGAATTAAACGTTAAAACAGTTTGCACTCCCAGAGGACGAAAACAACAATTAATCCAATTTATTAAACCTCGAAAAAACCAAACAGGTTTAATTTATGCCCGCACCCGTAAAGACTGTGAAGAATTAGCCCAATGGTTACAAACTCAAAATTATTCAACCGTTGCTTATCATGCGGGTTTAGGTTCAGATGAACGCCGGAAAATTGAAAAAGATTGGTTACAAGAAAACATTAAATTTGTGGTTTGTAGTAGTGCCTTTGGCATGGGAATTAATAAAAGTAATGTTCGATGGGTTGCCCATTTTCAAGCTCCGTTTTTATTATCAGAATATATTCAAGAAGTGGGACGGGCGGGGAGAGATGGTCAACCTGCGATCGCATTAACAATTATTAGCGAACCTACCGGTTTTTTCTATCCTGAAGATAAACAACGCCAAAACTATTTAAAGGAAAACCTACAAAAACAATATCAATCAGCTAATCAATTAATTAAGAAACTTCCCCTAAAAGGAAATATCGAAACGGTTTCTGAACAATTTAATAATAGTGCGGTCGTCCTTTCAATTTTACACGCCCAAGGACGCTTAATCTGGCGTGATCCGTTTCACTATGAAATGCAATCTAAACCTGCTAAATCAACTTTGGATATAAATAATAAAGCCATTCAACAAATGAACCAATACTTAAAAACTCGTCAATGTCGGTGGCAATTTTTATTACAAGCGTTTGGATTCAATTTAGATCATTCTTTTAAAAGATGCGGTCATTGCGATCGCTGTCAACCCAAAAAATAGTAAAATAAGCTATTCCTCAACCCCATTAACCGAACTCAAACAATGGAAACTAACACCGCCGAACAACACCGTCTGAAAATGCAGCGTCGTAAAGAAGTTCAAGATCAACGGGTAGCAGAACGAAATCAAACTAAAGGATTAATTATTGTTAATACTGGGCACGGAAAAGGCAAAACCACCGCTGCTTTAGGAATGGTGTTGCGTTCCCTCGGTCATGGCTATCGAGTAGCAATTATTCAATTTATTAAAGGCGCTTGGGAACCCGCCGAAAAAGCCGTTTTTAGTAAATGGCCTGAACAATTAGAATTTCATGCGTTAGGGGAAGGCTTTACTTGGGAAACCCAAGACCGAGATCGAGATATTGAAAAAACTCGTGAAGCGTGGAATTTAGCCCTTTCTTTTATTAAAAATCCTGAGTTTAAATTAATCTTACTCGATGAAATTAATGTAGCGATGAAACTGGGTTATTTACCCGTTGAAGAAGTTTTAGCTGGACTTGCAGAGAAACCCCAAGATACTCATATTATTTTAACGGGTCGAGGGGCACCTCAAGCCTTAATTGAACAAGCAGACCTGGTAACAGAAATGTCCCTGGTCAAGCATCCCTTCCGCGAACAAGGGATTAAGGCTCAACCTGGGATTGAATTTTAAATTAAATCTCGTAGAGACGCGCCATGGCGCGTCTCTACATGGCGCGTCTAATTAAAAACCCGGTTTCTTTAAGAAACCGGGTTTTTGAGGTCGTTATATTTAACTGGCTAAATATTCCCGAACTTGAGCTTTGCGACGACGCAGATGGTTTAACGCTTGGTTTTCCAGTTGACGAACCCGTTCCCGGCTAATGTTCATGCGAACACCCACTTTAGACAGGGACATCTCCTTACCATCTTCTAACCCATACCGCAGGGTAATCACTTCCCGTTGCTGAGGGGTCAAGTCCGCCAGTAAATCTTTCAAGTCCTGACGCAGTAACTCTTGAGTCACAAACGTATCGGCGGAGGTGCTTTCATCTTCCAAGAGATCTTGCAATTCCGTATCTTGATTATCTCCCACCCGCAAATCTAAAGACACCGGATGACGAGACGCCAACAAATAATCTCTAATTTGGGCAGGATCTAACTCTAGCGCTTCTGCAATTTCCGCCGCCGTCGGGTTACGGCCTAATTTCTGCACTAAGTCCCGTTGAACTTTTTTAATTTTGTTCAGTTTTTCGGTAATATGGATGGGCAGACGAATGGTGCGAGAATTTTGCGCGATCGCACGGGTAATGGCTTGGCGAATCCACCAATAGGCATAAGTCGAGAACTTATAACCCCGCATGGGATCAAATTTTTCCACACCTCGTTCTAAACCCAGGGTTCCTTCTTGGATTAAATCCAAGAATTCCATATTGCGTTTTTGGTATTTTTTAGCAATGGACACCACTAAACGCAAGTTCGCCTCAATCATTTTTTGCTTGGCTCGGCGTCCTTGCTCCAGGGTGGTTTGAAGTGCAGCTTCGCTCATCCCCACCGCGTCAGACCACTCGTTCTGGCTCGGTTCCCGACCCAGTTTTTCTGCGAGAACGTCTTTCGCTTCCAACTGTTGCATCATCTGTTGCACTTGTTTGCCATAGGTGATTTCTTGTTCGCGTGTTAGCAAAGGGACGCGGCCAATTTCGTGCAAATAGGTGCGAACGGTGTCAGTGGTGGCAGGTCGAGCGTTTTTGGAAGCCGCTTGATCTTTGTGTTTGGTGTTGACAGTTGGCATGGGTATGAATTACACTCCTAAAACAGAATTTACAGGGGTAGCAAATTTTCCTCCTCTATCTACAGGAGGTTTTACAGGACTGGACAACACAGGTTAAGTGGGTTTCAGTCGTAGGGCTGGTTCCAAATCTTGTCTTGCTCTGTAAAAAGTAAAAGTAAAGGTGAATTCTGTCTTATCCGTCTTGTCGCTGCGATTGAATGGTTTTCCTCTAGGGTCTAGGGCTATTATTTCCTTTATAGTGATCGTTTTTTCCTAGTTTTCCCTAAAGCTGAATGACTCCATCAGGCTGTTAGGTTGCCAACCGAGGCTCGGCTTTAGACAGAGAATCCGTGTTGATTTTCCTCTTTTCTCTCCCGCTTCCTGATTCTAGGAAGCTTAAGATTGTTTACATAGATTTACATCTCTCAAAATTATGACATACAACTAGGGGTGAAAGTCAAGGGCTTCAGGGGAGAATTTACCATTATAGCAACTTTTACTTTTGTTTGAATATTTTGATCATGCCCTATTTCTTTTGATAATACAACTGTAGTAATTGAGTAATAACCGAACTTGGGGTTATCGGTTATCAGTCATCAGTCATCAGTCATCAGTTATCAGTTATCAGTTATCAGTTATCAATCATCAGTCATCAGTCATCAGTTATCAATCATCAGTTATCAGTCATCAGTCATCAGTTATCAGTCATCAGTTATCAGTTATCAGTTATCAGTTAAGAATTTTAAAAGCTTTTACCTTCTGCCTTCTACTATAAGTTGAAAAGTGCATCCAAAGTTGGTGTTCACAAATTCCCGAAACCCAAAATTTCCGATAAAAATGCACTTTTCAACTTCCACTATTCCCCAGTTTCAGAGGGATGTTTAAAATCTTTACCAACAATAAAGCGGTTTGTATTTAAAGGATAAGTCTTAACATAAAGTAGGCAACCTGTTGCTGAGGAGGGGCTATAGGAACAATCCGGTGGATATCTAAGCCAACTTCCCGTCGGGTAACTTCCCCAATCATCACTCCAAGTTCCTTCGATCACAAAGATTTCTTTGACCTCAGACTCAACAACGTTTGACAATTTTGCGCCCGGTTGCCAACGTTCAATCGAGACTTTTTCAGGGAAATCCGTTTGTTCATAAACAGGTTTCACTTCAATTTCAGGAATTACATGGGATTCCCAAGGTAAATCATAAATATTAACTCTGACTTGCTGACGAGTTTTTCCACCATGTTGCCTTAGTTTAACAAAGGTTAAACACCCTTGATCACTATAGGGACGATGGTTAAACCCTTCAGGATTAAGCATATAAGTTCCGGGCGGATGCACGCCTGTTTCGTCCGCAAAGTTTCCTTGAAGTACCAAAATTTCTTCTCCACCAGGATGTCCATGTAGGGAGAAAAAACCACCGGGATCGAAACGAGTTAACATGGTTACCGGATGTTCTTGAACTTGCTCATCGGACTCAAAACAGCCAAACCAGATTCCGGTAAACTCTGTTTGATGCCAAATTAATGAAGTTGGTAATACAGCTACACGGCTCAATAAGTCAGTGTAAGTTTTTTGAGGTTGCCATTTAAGTTGGGAAGACGCCATTGTCAAATCTAAAATCATGTACTGGATGAAAATGAATTGTACAATAGTTTAGTCCAATTGCTAAAATCCTAAATCATCTTTTGCTAAAGCTGCTGCTTTTAATACCTTTTCATCGGGCATTTCTTTCCAGTCGGTTTCTCCAATTTCTTGATAGAAGGTTTCATCATAGGGACGAGTACGAACCACAACAGGCATGGGGACAGCATGACCTAACACTAAGGCTTGTTGTTTAGAATCTAATTTGGATAACACAGACCGCAAACTTTGCGCCCCAGAAACCCCGGTAAAAATCGCATCAATATCCTTATCATCATTGAGTAAAGCGGTAATTCGGGTTCCCACTTGCGACATCACTTCCGCATCAATTCCAGAGGGACGTTGATCGACAATTAATAAGGTTACAAAATATTTTCGCATTTCTCGCGCAATGGTTCCAAAAATCGTTGAACGCACAATTGCAGGGTCTAAAAAACGGTGAGCTTCTTCAATGGTAATGACTAACTGTGTGGGACGATCTACGGGATTTTTGGAGGCTAAAAAATTCTCGGCTTTTCTGACATAAGCTTGGTGAATGCGGCGAGTAATCATGTTAGTGACTAACATATAAGATAGCATATCGGATTGGGAACCAAATTCAACCACGACATTTTTTCCCGCATCCAAAGATTGCAAAATGCGATCGACATAATTCGACGGACAAGTCGGACGCATATATTTTAAATTATCCATCCGCATTAATTTTCGTTGCAGCGACATAATCGAACCTTTATGTCCTCGACGTTCATCACAAAACAGTTGGATTTCTTCATTCGTCATGGATAATAATTGTGTTATCCAATCTTTCCCAAATTCACTGCGGAGAATATTAGCATTATCAATGGTCGCTTCGGAAAGATTTAATTCCCGTTGCACTAACATAATATCTTCGACTTCAATTTGATTATAACTCAAATACAATTCTTGAGCGTCTTTAATTCCCCTTCTGCGGGTTGATTCGGGATCAAGGGTATACACTTCCACTTGACCCGGAAATAGTTGTCTTAAACCTTTAACCGTACTAAATTGTTTACCTTCTGATACGGCTTCCCAACCATATTCCGAGTGCATATCAAAGATTAAATTAACCGCCGCTTTTTTCTTAATAATTCCTGATAATAATAATCGCGTTAAAAAGGATTTTCCCGTTCCCGATTTTCCAAATACCCCATTACTGCGTTCTACAAATCGATCTAAATCTAAACAAATGGGCACATCCATATCCAACGGTTTTCCGATGGCAAAATTGCGCCGTGTGGGGTCATCTTCCCAACCAAAAATAATTCTAAAATCCCGTTCACTGGCTTCATGAACTTGGGAAAAATGAACCGGAATGGTTTTTACAGGTAACAGTTCAATTTCTGTACTATTGGTTTGGGGTTGAAAAGAAGCGATGGCGGCTATGCCATTATTAAGAGGGCGAGAAGACCTCGCCCCTACCTGTTGTTGCGTGGCGACACGAATGAGTTCTTCTTCTTCGGAAAATTCCCGACTCAACATTAACATCGGACTCAATTCTATGGTTCCGTAGGTGCTATTTCCGGCTAAAATTGCTTGTAAAAAATCATCATCCGGTTGAGGAGGGTTAGCAATAATTCGGGCGCTGGAGGTTCCCAAGGATACATCGGTCAGCAAACAGAAAAAATGCGATCGCTTTCCCCGCACCACTAAAAATTTTCCCACCCGCATATCCTCGACAGACACATCAGGATGTAAGCGAACTTCTAAACCTTTTGTCAGGGAACCTTGAATGACAGAACCCAGGGGTTTCTCAGTGGTCATAGTTCAGTTTTTGGGGGGTGAGCAACGGGGAACTTTCGTTACGCATTGGGGGTTTATCGGGGGTTGTTGAATTGTTCATGATTCAACATTTTGACCTCAAATCAATTGCAACTCACAATTTCCCTATCAATAATATCTACTGTTTGTTGTTTTCCGTCAAGGGATTAATTGTTGTCAACTTGGAGTTGGTTCTCAAAGTTGTAGGGTTGAGAGGGCTAAAGCCCTCACTACGGTTTGTTGATTCTCAAAGTTGTAGGGTTGAGAGGGCTAAAGCCCTCACTACAATTTTTAGGATGAAAAGCTATAAATGGTTTGGGGTTTTAACTGTTGACAAATGGAAGAAGGGAGTTGAGTCATCGGAAATTGTTTATGCTTGAGTTGTGCTTGTAAATTTGTCAGGGGATCAACCCCAGAAGAAATCAAAAATTGTAATTTTTGCAGATGGGGCCATTGAGTAATTTGATCTAAAATTGTTGTAATCGCTTTTAAGTAAGGATGATCCAATTGTTGATACCAGTGGGGATCAGCAACTCCGGCTTGATCAAAGCCTAAATTAATAATTAATAATGCTTGATCAAACAACGCGATCGCCACAGGTCGAGCTTCTTCTTGGAGTAATAAATCATTGGTTTGGGCTAAAAATCGTAACTTTTCTAACCGTTCATAACGACTTTGTACCGAAGTAGGATGTCTTTGTCGTTCGAGATATTCTTCTTCTAAATTCAAAGATGAGGGTTGAGGTTCATCCCAATTAATTGCAATCGTAATTAAGTAAGTTTGTAATAATAAATGCCCTAATTTTTGAGCTTTAGTTGCTAAATAAACCGTATTATAATCCGTTGCTTCAATAATTAACGGAACTCGATCTACAATTTCAATTCCATACCCCTTTAACCCAGCAATTTTTCGGGGATTATTGGTAATTAAGCGAATTTGCCTCACGCCTAAATCATTTAGCATTTGCGCCCCCATGCCATAATCGCGTAAATCCGGGGCAAAACCTAAGCGTTCATTGGCTTCTACGGTATCGAGTCCAATGTCCTGTAAAGAATAAGCTTTAATCTTATTAATTAATCCAATTCCTCGCCCTTCTTGTCGTAAATAAACAATCACTCCCGACCCGGCATAATCAATCATTTTCATCGCCGTTTGTAACTGCATTCGACAGTCACAGCGCATTGATCCAAAGGAATCTCCCGTTAAACATTCAGAATGAACTCGCACCATCACAGGCATTTCTTTAAATTGTTCAGGATCACCTTTAACTAAAGCAATATGTTCGGTATTATCTAAAGTATTGCGATAGGCATAAATTTTAAAATCGCCAAATTGTGTCGGTAATTTAGCAACACTTTCTCGATAAACAAAACGATCATGTTTGAGGCGATAACTAATTAAATCTGCAATGGTAATTAATTTTAAATGATGAACTTTGGCATATTCCAATAATTCAGGAAGTCGCGCCATTGACCCATCGGAGTTTTGAATTTCACAAATCACACCCCCCGGATATAACCCCGCTAACCGAGATAAATCAACGGCGGCTTCCGTATGTCCGGCCCGTTTCAATACCCCGCCTTCCTTGGCCCGCAGGGGGAAAATATGACCCGGACGTCGTAAATCTTCGGGGCGAGTCCCTGGGTTAATGGCAATTTGAATCGTTTTAGCCCGGTCATCGGCGGAAATTCCCGTTGAAACCCCCATTTGAGGCGACGCATCAATACTAACGGTAAAAGCTGTTTGATTCGCATCGGTGTTTTTCGTCACCATTAACGGCAAGTCTAACTGATCGAGACGTTCACCCGTTAACGCTAAACAAATTAATCCCCGTGCATACACCGCCATGAAGTTAATCATATCGGGTGTGGCAAATTGGGCAGCACAAATTAAGTCGCCTTCGTTTTCGCGGTGTTCATCGTCAACCACCACAATACAACGCCCCGCTTTGAGATCTGCTAAGGCGGCTTCAATGGTGTCAAATTGGAAGGTGGGAGGGGTGTTTGTTGGTAGCACAGACTCGCTCAAAATCGTTTTTTCATCAACGCTTCTTTATTGATTGTAACGCTGTTGAACAATCGAGATCACATTTCTATCGTGTTAAAGCGGATTTTTGAATCTCAGCCTATGGCGAGTCGTGCTAACCTAGAACTACTGGAAAGAACAATGGCAGAAGCTGAGGCTAATGCTGAAGCTATGCAAGCTAGTATTCAAGAAGTTAAGAGAAATTGGAACTTACTATGATGAATCAACCTATAATTCCTAATGTTGAAGTTAGATTGCATTCTGCTACTAAAATGCGAGATTTATGCAAACGTATTGATACAAATATTTTAGATTTAGATGAACTAATCTCACAGTTAGAAACGGATATTCGCAACAGTTCTTTAACCGCTTATCGTTTAGGAAAGTCACAGAAAACTATATAACTATCACCTTCACGCTCAATGATAGCCGTAAATTTTTGGGTTCGGATCATTTTGTTTTCCCCTGGGGATATTTAACCATCAAAAATGTTGAGTTGGAGGGAATTGTTTAACTCATTAGTTATTATAGATCCGATTTTAAATTAAATCAGTTTTATTGAATAGGCCATTCGGGAATGATTTGATCAATCTCTTTCATTATATTTAAGGTTGCTGTTAACGCTACAACGATTTTTTGATAATGCAGAATATCGTCAAAGGATAAACTACGATTAGCTTTTTTTCGATCTTTTAACCATTTATCTAATACTTGATAGCCACCAATTTTAAATTCCCAGATTTCCGGGGGTATTCCTTCAAAATAACGAGTTTTATTAATATAGATTCGTTGCTGTTGGGGTTTGTAGGTGACTTCTGTAACGTTGTTCTCTCCTTCCCCTTGATATTTCGTGATTAAACGATTCAGTTGTTGAGATTCCATTAAATGCAGTTGCACTAATTCTTCGCCTTTTTGGGCTAAATTTTTAAATAATTTCTCATTGCTAGTTAGGGGTAAGCGAGGAAAGTCAATTTTTAGAAATTCGCTGTAAAGTTGTCGATAGGTGGGGCTATGAAAAATAGCATAAGCATAATAAAATATTGCTTCTGGGGTGGGAATATACCCTAATTTAGCTTTGATTTCACTTAGGAAACTGGGAGAAAAGTTAGAAGTACGTTCTGTAAATAAGTTATATTGAGCATTTTCGATATCGGGATAAATGTAGAGAGGAAATAAATAGTTAGCTTCCTTTAAACATAAACTATGATTTTGAATAATTTCAGTTGTACAGAAAATTTGATCATACTCACGTTGAACTTCTATTCCTCTTGCTGTAATTAATACTAAGTTTTTTTTGCCTAAAATATGACGCATCACTTCAAAACGTGGCATACAAATAAAACCTTTTGTTTGCCCTGTATAGTAAGTAAATCTTGTGTCAAAGGGACGATATAAAATAGGAACAATATTTGTATCTTCAATACCATATTTATTTAGATCATTTTGAGCAAGTTTAACTTGCCAATCTCGGGTATCTTTTCCTAAATCATATTTTTTTCTCGCTTCTTCTACAGGAAGTGAAGCAAAATCTTTAACTGTATTTTTTACCTCTTGTTGAGACCATTTTATAGTGAGGGAATCTCTAGCAGTTACTATCCCTACAGAGTTAACTGGCATTATATCAGTAATTTTCCAGCCTTGGTTATATTCTGCTAATAAATCTTTATTTTGAGGAATAAAAAGATAAAAAGGTGAAGTCGGAAAAATTTCTTTCCACTCAATAGTAGTCCAATCATTTTCGTTAAGATAACTATACTTATCTTCCCTTGAACCCCAAATATCAACATGATAATATTTAGTCATTAAATTACCTCAAAAAGATAACGTGCTAATCCTGATTGGCGAATAATTGATTGTAAAGTCCCAATTTTTAATTCTGGATAATTGGGGACAGGAACACTGATAGTTGTCTCATTAGTTTTGAGTTGCATAATGATGTGACTACCCCGTTGTCGGACTTGTACAAAACCATTTTCTTCTAAAATTTTACAGACTTCTTGTCCTGATAAAACTCGTAGCTTACCCAATTGCTACCTCCAATTGAGTCACAAATACTTCTGAACGTAAGCGATTTTGTATTTCTGAAGGATCAGCCACTTCAAAAAACAATTCTAAAGCTTCAATCAAATTATTTCTTGCCTCCTCAATAGAATTACCTTGACTAGCAATATCTAGTTCTGGACATAAAGCAACATAACCATCATCTTCACGCTCAATAATTGCTGTAAATTTTTGGGTTCGGATCATCTTGTTTTCTCCTGGGGATATTTAATCATAAAACAAACTGCGACTCCCTGCTGAATATCAAATACATTTTTATCGGGTAAACCATCGGGAGTCACTTCTTTTTTCTTGCTATTCCCATGTAGATCTATTATATAGATTTCATCAAAGGTTTTCTCTAAACTTTGCCGCATTCCCCGAAAGGTAGGATTATCCAGATAACCATGATTAGTAATAAATGCTAAAATTCCTGAACCTGTACGGTCAATTCGCCATTGTCCAAACCGAATAAACTTAACATAATCATCTTGTAAGTATTTTGGGTTACGTTCTCCTAATGGTACACCATCTACATAATAATAGTCTTTTACTAATCCTGATATCCATTCACTGTTATTGGCAGAATGTCCCGAATAAGGGGGATTACCGATGACTATCATAACCGGAAAATCTCGTTTAATAGCAGCGGCTTCATTGGCTTCTTGGGCGACATATTGACCAAATAAAATCTCAGATTTTTTTAACGCTTCATCTAAGGTATTGGTTAAATAAATTCCTAACCGTTGTTTCTGTTGAAATTGATAACCATAATTTTGTAATTGTAATCCTAATTTTAAGTGAGCGATCGCATAAGGAGCCATTAACAATTCAAATCCATATAAACGATTAAATAAATGCTCTTTAACATAATCATTCCAACTACTAGCTAACCCCATTTTATCTAAATTTTGGTAAATTTGATTCACCACAGTATAGAGAAATGTTCCCGTTCCCGTTGCAGGATCAAGAATTTGTACCCTCGGCTGTTTTGTAATTTTATCTATGCTATAATCAGCCAAACCTAATGCTAAATTAAACCGATTTTTGAGAATTAAATCCACTGAACGCACCATAAAAGATACCACAGGTTCAGGTGTATAATAAACCCCTCGACTTTTTCGCAATGCGGCATCATAGGCGGCGAGGAAAGTCTCATAAAAATGTACAACCGGATCTGACTGTCGGGTATTTTTGCCAAAATTTTCTAAAATATTCGTCATATTGACTTGGGCTAAAAGTTGAACTAAATCATCAACAGCCCAATTAATTTGAGAAAGCGCATCCGTATCAACAACCGTATTAAATAACCGCTTTAAAAATGGGTTTGTATCGGGAATATATAACCCGGCGGTGCGTCGTTCAAACGCATAGTTTTGAGGGTTTTGAGCATGACTTACCCTCGCTGTAAATAAACCATAGGCGACAGTTTGAGCATACATATCCGCAAAAGTAGATTGTTCTAAATTCGGTAATAAAACCTCTTGAAATCCCTTTTGGAGTTGATGCAATTCACCCGTCTCTGTTTCAAGTTTTAAGGCTTCTATGACTGCATAACGAATCGCTTTTGTCAACCGTGCCATCTGTTTTGCTAAGTCTTCAGGGTTATTAATAATTTCGCCCTGATAGTTGAGAAAGCCTTGAATTAATTGATTTGTTTGTTCAGAATCAATTAATTGAATTTGATGATTAACTTGTTCTCCTAAAACAGTTTTTAAGCGTAGTTTCCCGTTAACATACCAACGAAATTCTAAATAATTCGTTAAAATTAAATTAGCCCCAATATGGGATTCTCGATACCGTTCTAACTGTTCTGTTTTTTCAACCGTTGATAAATCGACTCCAATATCCTTGGCTTCCACATACCCCATTAATAACTCTCGTTTCCTAACGGTAAAATCAGGAATTCCGGCTTTATTTCCTTTTTCCTCAATACTGGCTTCAATCTGTTCTGAGGGATGATCTAATAAGGTTTTTAAAGCGGGATAGTGGGTGCGTTCACTCCCTCGTTGTAAATTTTTTTGAAGCGATCGCACATAAGTTTCAAAATTCATGCTGATCAGTCCTTAAAACAGATTGTCTTGATCAGCATTATAGGTTAAAATTGCTTGAAGTTGACGATCTAAATTGTTCTATTTTCGATTAATATAATCGGATCAGGTTTAAGATAAAGTGCGATCGCTTCTCGAATATTTTCTAACGCTTCTGCTTCCGTTTGACCTGCGGAAACACAACCGGGTAACTCTGGACACCAAACAGCCCATTCTCCAGTTTCCGGGTCAGGTTCTAAAATAACACGCCATTTCATAAGGTTTTCTCCTGGAGATATTTAACCCTCAAAGATGTTGAGTTCAATCAATTGTTTAACTCATTGTTCTTATCAATTTCTCATCAAATTCTTATCAAATTCTTATTTTTTAAGGAGAATGGATAAGCATGGGGTAAGGAAATAGCCCAAAGTTGAAAAATTACAAAACTGTAATCTAAACAACATTGTTTCTGTAATTTACACAACCGTTAATAGTAAACAAGATAAGTTGTGAGTTAGATCTAAGCCCGACTCTTAACGGAGTAATCCCTTAATTCCGGGTTCTATTAGAGTCATACGAATCCCAAAAATGTAACGAACAACTTAAATTAAATACTTAATTAAGAGAGATTTTATTATGGCTACCAGCACAGAATTACCCATTCTCGAAAATCCCGAAAGCGTCCCAAGTGGGGTAAATAGCCTCAATAATCAAGGAACGAATCAACAAGGGAATAATCCGCCTTTTCCTCCTAATCAAGGCACGAATTCACAAGGGAATAATCTTCCTTTCCCTCCTAATCAAGGAACGAATCAACAAGGGAATAATCCGCCTTTCCCTCCTAATCAAGGAACGAATCAACAAGGGAATAATCTTCCTTTTCCTCCTAATCAAGGCACGAATCAACAAGGGAATAATCTTCCTTTCCCTCCTAATCAAGGAACGAATTCACAAGAAAATAATCCGCTTTTCCCTCCTAATCAAGGAACGAATTCACAAGAAAATAATCCGCCTTTTCCTCCTAATCAAGGAACGAATTCACAAGAAAATAATCCGCTTTTTCCTCCTAATCAAGGAACGAATTCACAAGAAAATAATCCGCCTTTTCCTCCTAATCAAGGAACGAATCAACAAGGGAATAATTCTTTATTCCCTGGGAATGAAGATGATAGTTTAACGGGAACTACTGGGAATGATTATTTAACAGGTTATCGCGGAAATGATACGCTTTTAGGTGACGCAGGAGACGATGTAATCCTAGGGGGACGAGGACGTGATTCCTTAACGGGTGGCGACGGTAATGATTTGTTAGATGGTGGTGGGGGTCAAGATACTTTGATTGGTGGCGGTGGTACAGATACCTTTGTACTGACAGGGAAATTTAGTCCGCCTAACGCTGATTTAGCAGATATTATTATGGATTTTGAACCGGGAACCGATCATATTTTGCTAAAAGGGATTGCAGATATTTCTAATGTCACGATTACTCAAGGTACGGGTCTTTATGCTAATGATACAATCGTAAATATTGCGGATACAGGACAAGTTTTAGCGGTCTTCAAAGGGATCACATCTACAAATCTTAATCTTTCCGATTTTACTCTGGGTTAACAGCATTTTGTTCTAATCCTCACGTCTATTTTAACATTCTCCCCCTGTTGAAAAAAAGGGGGATTCTTGTTATTTTAAAATAAAGTCAGATCGTCAACACCATCTATTCTTTAACTAATTGTTGCACAAAGTCTTGATGGGACTGACTTGCCAATCCTTGTTGTAATCCTTCTAAAACTTGGGCTAAATTTCCTGCTAATAAAGCCGCTTTATCCAACCACAAACCAGGGAAAACTTGCGAATAAATGATACCGTTGCTATCAGATTCAAGTTTAATATATTCTCCGGCATTTAACCTAAACAAATCAAATTCACTATCATAAATTCGCCAGACTAAATATTCTTGTACCCCGTTACGACGGTAAACGTTAAGTTTTTGATGTAAATCTATTGAGGCAGTAGAAGCAGCAATTTCTACAATTAATTCTGGCGCACCTTTGACATAATCATCTTCGCTAATCGTCGATTGTCCACCCTGTTCTATTCTTAATAAAGCATCTGGTTGCGGTTCATTATCGGCATCAAGGCGCACAGTGGCATTATCCAGTGTTTCCACTCCAGGTGTAGCTGCTTCATAGGTTCCTAACCAAGTGACAATGTGAGAATGAGGTTTGCTGTGTTTTTTTGCTCTAACTGGAGATGCCATATAAACAATTCCTTCAATTAATTCTGCCTTTTTTACTTCAGGCATTGCTTGATAACGGCGTTCAAATTGGATACGAGTTAGTTTGTCGCCGTTTTCTAATGGCGGAATTGTTGCCGGAGGAGAAACAGTAGAAGCGATCATGGTTTTTCCAGAAGCGACTTATAATTTATTATAGATTAATTTTGTGATCAAAAGGGCGATCGCAAATTTATCTGGTCTGCGATGAGTGCTAACGCGCTCCGAAGATAGCCAACGCCATCTATTCTTTAACTAATTGTTGCACAAAATCTTGATGGGACTGACTGGCTAATCCTTGTTGCAAAACCTCTAAAACTTTGGCTAAATTTCCCGCTAATAAAGCTGCTTTATCTAACCATAAACCGGGGAAAACTTGCGAATAAATGATACCGTTGCTATCAGGTTCAAGTTTAATATATTCTCCAGCATTTAACCGAAACCAATCAAATTCATGATCATCAACTCGCCAAACTAAATATTCTTGTACTTGATTTCGACGATAAACTTTCAATTTTTGGTTAACATCAATTGACACAGTGCTGGCAGCAATTTCTACGATTAATTCTGGTGCACCTTCGACATAGCCATCCTGACTAATCCTAGATTGTCCGCCAACTTCAATTCTTAGTAGTGCATCAGGTTGAGGTTCATTATCCAAATCGAGACGTACTGTAGCATTATCCCCCAATTCAATTCCTGGTGTACCCGACCAATAGTATCCTAACCATGTCATGATTCGAGCGTGAGGATTGCCATGATTAGTGATTCGCAAAGGCGATGCCATATAAACGACTCCTTCAATTAATTCTGCCTTTTTCTGATGAGGCATAGCAGAATAACGACGCTCAAATTCAGCACGGGTTAGTTGATCTCCGTTTTCTAAAGGAGGAATCGTTAATTTAGGAGAAATTGTTGTTGATATCATGTTTGATTTTTCTCCCGAATTAGACAATAATTATACTCTTAAATAATAGCAAATCTAACTTTAGTTTTCTTCGGCTTTGTTTGTCAAGGGGAAATAACAAAGTATCAGAACAATGTTAAGCAACCAACAATCAGAGCTTCTCAATGATGGGAGTATTCAAGATCAGGACTGGGGGTCTGCTAAGGTTTTGACCTGAAAGCCCCAAGGCACTAAGAGACTTGATAAGGCCGCTAGTAGCTGATAATCATCATCGACAATCAAGATTTTGGCTTCCGGTTTCTGGGGGCGGTTGAGTTCGTAACTAACGGCTTTGAGAATTTCTTCTGGACATATATAGCAAGTCTAAATCAGTTGTATAAATGTCTTAAAATCCAATTGATCGTAGGGGCGAGGCACGCCTCGCCCCTACACGAGGATTTGTGTCTATTTTATCGTAAAGTGTACAACTTTATTGTTGTTTGACAACATTTGTACAAAATCTAACCGAATTATTCTACAGTTACAGATTTCGCTAAATTCCGAGGTTGATCTACATCTAACCCTCGCCGTGCTGCAATATGATACGCTAACAATTGTAGGGGAATAACGGTTAAAATTGGGGATAATATTTCATCAACACAAGGAACCCCTAAAACATCATTAAAGGTTTCCTTGGCTTCCGGTTCTTCCTTCGGCATCACCCCAATTAAACGAGCATCTCGTGCCTTGGCTTCTTGAGCATTAGAAATCACTTTTTCATAGACACTTCCCGGCATTGCGATCGCCACAACAGGCACTTTTTCATCTAATAAAGCAATGGGGCCATGTTTCATTTCTCCCGCCGGATATCCTTCAGCATGAATATAACTAATTTCCTTTAATTTTAATGCCCCTTCTAAAGCGATCGGAAAATTAATTCCTCGCCCTAAAAAGATAAAATCTTGAGTTTCATTAAAATCATGGGCTAACTCCTCAATATGTTTTTCTTGATCCTGTAGTAACTGTTCCATTTGAGCCGGAATTTGTCGCAGATCTTTGAGAATTTCTAACAACCGAGATTGCGGTAACGCTTGACGATGCCAAGCTATATCTAAGGCTAATAAATAAAAGGCAATTAATTGAGCCATAAAGGTTTTTGTTGCTGCTACCCCAATTTCTATTCCGGCTCTGGTATCAATAATATGGGGAACTAATTGAGCTAAAGAACTTTCGGGACGGTTTGTAATTCCTAATAGTTTTGCTGCATATTCAGGGCGCGCATTAACTCGCCGATGCTGTTCCATCGCTAGAGAAGCTAGGGTATCAGCCGTTTCTCCTGACTGTGTAACCCCAATGGTGATTGTATTTGGTCTGAGGGGAGTGGGTGCATAACGCGCTTCTGAAGCATATTGTACAATAGTAGGAATACCTGCTAATTGTTCTAGTAAATATTTGCCAACTAAACTCGCGTGCCAACTGGTTCCACAGGCTAAAATTTCAATTTGTTCTAAATCTTGATACCAGCTTGAGGGAATACTTAAATGAATGGGTGAGGGTGTTTTTTTCTCAGAAGATTTTTTAGCGGATTTTTCTAAGGTTTTTTCAAGATCTCCTTCCCATTCCTGATCTAAATAAGCTTGTAAACAATCCCGAACAACTCCCGGTTGTTCATGGATTTCTTTGAGCATGAAATGTTTGAAAACGTGCTTTTCAACTAAAGACGGACTCCAATTGAGAATCCGAGGAACTTTATGCAAACGTTCTCCAGCAAAGGTATAAATTTCCACACCCAAATGAGTTAAACGGGCAATTTCACCATTTTCTAAACTTAAAACAGCTTGGGTATAAGGAACTAAAGCGGGAGTATCGGAGGCACAGAAAAATTCCCCTTGACCTAACCCAATGGATAAGGGAGCTTGTTGACGGGCAACAATTAATTCATTAGGATAATCTGCACATAAAACCGCAATCGCAAAGGCTCCTTCTAAGCGATTAACGGCTTTAATAACAGCCTCTAAAAAGGTGGTTTTTTCCGAAGTTTTAGTTGCCAAAATATCGGCAATTAAATGGGGGATAACTTCTGTATCCGTATCCGATTTAAACTCATAACCTTTAGCTTTTAATTCTTCTCGTAATTCTCGATAATTTTCGACAATTCCATTCTGAACAACCGCCACTCGTCCTTTATGATCCAGGTGAGGATGGGCGTTGCGTTCTTCCGGTTTGCCATGGGTCGCCCAGCGTGTATGACCAATGCCAATACTAGAAGGCATTTCAATCTGGGCTAATTTTTCCCGCAGATTATAGAGTTTTCCTTTGGCGCGGACAGAATGGATATTTCCTTCCCAAATGGTCGCTAAACCCGCAGAATCATAACCCCGATACTCCAGTTTTTCTAATCCTGCGATTAAAATGTCACTGGCGACTTGAGTTCCAATATAACCTACAATTCCACACATAACTTCACAACTCCTACTTTAATGGTCTTTGCCGCAAATTTTAATCCTAGTTTATTCCCTTTATCCTACAATTGATAACTATTCTATTCCGGTGGAGGAGCAAGAAGCGAGATTAACACTGAAAAGGTTAGGGAAAAACTTCTTTCACATTATTTTTTAATAAAACTAAATTATAAAGAAATCGGAATTTTATTGTGGGGAGTTTGTTGACGATAGCGATAATAAGCCGCACAAGCTCCTTCAGAAGAAACCATCGGCGCGCCTAACGGATGTTCAGGAGTACAACGGGTTCCAAAAGCAGAACATTCATGGGGTTTTTTAATTCCTTGTAAAATTTCTCCACTAATACACTCAGCACAGGGGGAAGAAACGGGAATTAACTGTTGAGAATTAAACCGTTTTTGAGCATCAAAATTAATATATTTGGGTTTAATTCCTAACCCACTTTGGGGAATTTCCCCCAACCCTCGCCATTGACGGGGGACAATTTCAAACACTTCTTGAATAATTGTTTTAGCGGTTTCATTTCCTTCTCGACGCACGGAACGATTATATTGATTTTCGAGTTTATATTCGCTGTTTTCTAACTGTTGAATACAGAAATAAATCCCTTGTAAAATATCAACAGGTTCAAACCCTGTTACCACCATAGGAATTTGATATTTTTCAACAATAGGTTCATATTCCGTATATCCCATAATCGTGCAAACATGACCCGCCGCTAAGAAGCCTTGAACTTGACAATTAGGACTAGATAAAATAGCTTCCATCGCTGGAGGAACAAGCACATGGGAAACTAACAGGGAGAAATTATTAATGTTTTGTTGATCAGCTTGATAGACTACCATTGCGGTTGTTGGGGCGGTGGTTTCAAAACCAACGGCGAAGAAAATTACTTCTTTTGTCGGGTTTTGTTGGGCAATTTTTAAACAGTCTAAGGGGTTATAAACTATTCTAACATCTGCCCCGGTTGCTTTAATACTTAATAGGTCTTTTTCACTCCCTGGAACCCGTAACATATCGCCAAAGGAACACAGGATAATATTAGGTAAAGAAGCGAGAGCAATGGCTTGATCAATAATATTAATATCCGTCACACAAACGGGACAACCAGGGCCATGAATTAAGGTAATTTCTGAGGGTAATAACTCATCAATGCCATATTTAACAATGGAGTGGGTTTGTCCGCCACAAATTTCCATAATTGTCCAGGGTTTTGTGGTAATAGCTGCGATCGCTTTGGCATAATCCTGAGCTAATTTAGCATCCCGATATTCATCAACAAATTTCATAATATCTTGATAATAAATGGCTGAATTATAACTATATTATAATGACATTTTTAAATATTTGCGACTAATAAGCAATGGGGGAAATGGACAGGAAATAGGAAACAGGCAAGATGCCTGTTCCACTTCTCTCTTCCCTATTCCTTCTTTAACACTAAACTAAACTATGACCCAGTTTATAAGAGGTAATTGTCTTCATGTATTGAGCGCGTTCGTAGGCAGATTCATCATCACAATGGAGTTGAGACATAGAACCCTGCATTTGTTTCACGGACTCATATTCGTGTTCTTCCATCCAGTGTTTCATTTCATCTTCCATGACTTTAATATAATTAAAACCATGTCGAAGTAAGGCGGAACAAACTTGAGTCACTTTTGCACCAGCCATTAACATTTTAATGGCATCATGACCCCGTTGAACACCACTGGTACAAGCTAAATCAGCGTTAATTCGACCATATAAAATTGCAATCCAACGCATGGGTAAACGCATATCATGGGGACTGCTTAAAACTGAACCCGGTTCAACAATTAATTCCTCTGGGTTAATATCAGGTTGTAGGAAACGATTAAATAAGACTAAACCATCAGCCCCAGCATCGCAAAATTGTTTAGCCATATTCGCCATATTGCTAAAATAAGGGCTCACTTTTAACGCAACGGGAATACTAACTTCTGCTTTAACTTCTCGCAAAGTATTCAGATAGTTTTGTTCGACTTGTTCTCCGGTTAAATCAAAGTCCGTAGGAACATAATAAACGTTTAATTCAATTGCATCAGCCCCGGCTTGTTGCATTAATTGAGCATATTCCACCCAACCCCCCGAAGAAAAGCCATTTAAACTGGCAATAATCGGAATATTCGTGCATTCTTTGGCTTGACGAATATGTTCTAAATACAGTTCTGGCCCAACGTGATATTCATCGGGTTCAGGAAAATAACTTAAGGCTTCTGCAAAGCTATTAGTTCCGTATTCTAAATGATGATGAAGTTCAAATTTTTCTCGGAGTAATTGTTCCTCAAATAAGGAATGTAAAACCACCGCCGCCGCCCCAGCATCTTCTAAGCGCTTAACATTATCAATATCTTCTGAAAGGGGTGCCGCCGCAGAAGGAACGATGGGAGTCCGTAAATTTAAGCCGAGATATGTTGTTGTTAAATCCATTGTTTTTTGTCCTCGGTTTGCAGATGGGATAAGAATTAAGAATTACGAATTACGAATTACGAATTACGAATTACAATTCTTAATTCTTATGTTGATTTCAACTAACAGTTAGTTAGAAACCGGGTTTCTGGTTTATACAGGTGTGGTTTCAGGGGGTTTTGTTTCAGAGGGTGGGGTCGATTTTGCCTCTGAATGACCGTTAGAATGCCCGTTATGCTCCTTAGTTTCTAAGGAACGAGCGGCCATGTATTCATACAGTTTCCAACGGGTATTAACGTCCTGTTGGGCTTCTTGTAATAACCGTTTGGCGTCTGCTGGTTTGCTCTTGGTCAGCATTTTGAAACGGTTCTCCGCATACATCGAAGGTTCAACGGTTTTCTTCGGTGATTTAGAATCTAAAATTAACGGGTTTTTGCCTTGTTCTTTCAAGTCGGGGTTATAACGATACAGCAACCAACGACCGCTTTCCACCACTTCTTTTTGATGGCTCATTCCCGTTGCCATATTAATCCCGTGAGCAATACAGTGAGAATAGGCAATAATAATCGATGGCCCGTCGTAGGCTTCCGCTTCTAAGAAGGCTTTCAGGGTATGTTCATCCCGTGCACCCATCGCCACACTCGCCACATAAACGTTACCGTAGGTCATGGCAATTAAGCCTAAGTCTTTCTTGGGTGACGGTTTACCCCCGGCTGCAAACTTAGCAACGGCACCGCGTGGAGTGGCTTTCGAGGACTGTCCTCCGGTATTGGAATAAACCTCTGTATCCAACACTAAAATATTGACGTTGCGACCACTGGCGATGACATGATCTAAGCCACCGTAACCAATATCATAGGCCCAACCATCTCCCCCAATAATCCAAACGGATTTTTTAACTAAATAATCCGCTAAACTCAATAATTGTTGAGCATCGGGGGAATGATTTCCCTGTAATTTTTGTTTAAGTTCAGCGACGAGTTGCCGTTGTTCCCAAATATCCGCTTCTGATTTTTGAGAATTATTGACAATTTGGCTAACTAGATTATCCCCAACTTCACCACCGAGTTTTTGTAACAGTTCCAAGGCAAACCCAGTGTGTTTGTCGATGGACATTCGGAACCCTAAACCAAATTCGGCGTTATCTTCAAATAAACTATTTGCCCAAGCGGGGCCCCGTCCGTCGGCGTTTTGTGTCCAAGGGGTTGTGGGTAAGTTACCGCCATAAATGGAGGAACATCCGGTGGCGTTAGCAACCATCATGCGATCGCCAAATAACTGAGTTACTAATTTAACATAGGGGGTTTCACCACAACCACCACAGGCGCCGGAGAACTCAAATAAGGGTTCTTGCCATTGTTGTTGACGAATCATGTCTGGCCGTAATTTTAACCGATCCGGGTTGGGAATACTGAGGAAGAAATCCCAATTTTCCGCTTCTTGTTCCCGTAACGGTAACTGAGGCGCCATGTTAATGGCTTTTTTCGACGGCATGGATTTATTTTTAGCCGGACAAACATCCACACACACGCCACATCCGGTACAATCTTCGGGAGCGACTTGAATGGTGAATTTTTCACCGCCAAAGGCTTTATCTTTAACGTTGGTAAATTTGAAGGTTGCAGGCGCGTTTTCTAAAGCCGTTTCATCATAAGCTTTACCCCGAATAACGGCATGGGGACAAACCATAATACATTTGCCACACTGCACACAGACATCGGCGTCCCAAACGGGGATATCTTGGGCAATATTGCGTTTTTCCCATTGGGAGGTTCCGGTGGGATAAGTACCATCGCAAGGCAGTTTACTAACGGGTAGTTCATCTCCCCGTCCGGCGATCATCATGCCTTCGACTTCTTTAACAAAGGCGGGTGCCGCATCAGGAACGGGTAAAGCCCGTCGAAGTAGAGACGTGCCATGGCGCGTCTCTACTTCATAAAGATGTTCTAGGGTATCGTCAACCGCTTTTAAGTTTAAGCGGACAATTTCTGCACCTTTTTTACCGTAGGTTTTTTCGATCGCTTTTTTAATTTGATAGATCGCTTCATCCCGTGGCAATACTTTCGCTAAGGCAAAGAAACACACCTGCATAATGGTATTAATGCGGTTGCCCATTCCACTTTCACGGGCGACTTGGTTGGCATTAATTACATACAGCTTGATATTTTTACGGATGATGGTTTCTTGAATTTCTATGGGCAAATGTTCCCAAACTTCATCGGGGCCGTAGGGACTATTTAATAAGAACGTTGTGCCGTCCATTGCACATTTGAGAACGTCTAATTTTTCGATAAACGTCCATTGATGACATCCGATAAAATTCGCTTGGCTAATTAAATAAATTGACCGGATGGGTTGTGGCCCAAACCGCAGGTGAGAAACGGTAACAGCACCGGATTTTTTAGAGTCATAGACAAAATATCCTTGGGCATAATTATCGGTTTCTTCCCCAATAATTTTAATCGAGTTTTTATTCGCGCCAACGGTTCCATCTGCACCCAAACCATAGAACATTGCCCGAACAACGTTATCGGGTTCGGTGGAGAAGTTGGGATCGTATTCTAACGAGGTTTGGCTAACATCATCATTGATCCCAATGGTAAAGTGATTTTTGGGTTTAGTTTGAGCTAAATCATCAAAAATGCCTTTAACCATTGCCGGGTTAAATTCTTTAGAAGATAAGCCATAACGACCGCCGACTAAGGATTTAAGGTTTTTAATTTTAGCTTTGAGATCCTCGTTATCTCCTAACATCACTTCTTGAACAGCCGTAACCACATCTAAATAGAGGGGTTCCCCACTAGAACCGGGTTCTTTGGTTCGATCTAAAACCGCGATCGCTTTGACGGTTTCTGGCAGTTCTGCAACTAATTGTTCTCCCTTCCAAGGACGATATAACCGAACTTTTAAAACGCCTAATTTTTCCCCTTGAGCGTTCAAATAATCGACGGTTTCATGAACGGTTTCGCAACCGGAACCCATGAGAATAATCACTTTTTCAGCATCCGGTGCACCGTGATATTCAAACAGTTTATAATTGCGTCCTGTCAGTTGTCCAAATTTATCCATTGCCCGTTGTACAATTTCGGGGGTTTTATCATAAAACGGGTTAACGGTTTCTCTGGCTTGGAAATAGACATCCGGGTTTTGGGCGGTGCCTCGCAGCACGGGACGGTCGGGGGTTAACGCCCGGTTACGATGTTCATAAACGTATTGATCATCGATCATGTCTCGCATGACACTCTCATCTAACAGATCAATTTTTTGAACTTCATGAGAGGTGCGAAATCCGTCAAAAAAGTGAATAAACGGAACCCGTGCTTCTAAAGTTGCCGCTTGGGCAATTAAGGCCATATCTTGGGCTTCTTGTACCGAAGCCGAACATAAGAGAGCGAACCCCGTGGCTCTGGCGGCCATGACATCACTGTGATCCCCAAAAATCGATAACCCTTGGGCGGCCAAGGAACGAGCGGCCACTTGGATCACGGCACAGGTTAACTCTCCCGCGATTTTGTAGAGGTTGGGGAGCATTAACATTAACCCTTGGGAGGCCGTGAAGGTGGTGGTTAACGAACCTGCTTGTAAGGCTCCATGAATGGCTCCGGCTGCCCCCCCTTCGCTTTGCATTTCTACAACAGCCGGAACGGTTCCCCAGAGGTTTTTATCACCTACAGAAGCCCAGGCATCGGCCCATTCTCCCATGGGTGAGGAGGGTGTGATCGGATAAATGGCGATCACTTCACTCAAACGATAGGCAACACGGGCAACGGCTTCGTTACCATCTAAGGTTGCATAATTTTTTGTATTCATTCCTAAAATTCCTCTAGCAATAAAACTTTGATCTGAATGCCCGTTAAACCTTAAATACAGAATTGTGGTGGCAATTCACGCGCCTAACTCAATTGATGCTTCTGCTGTTTAGTTTGAGTTGGTAATTTTTCTAATTCTGTAGTTAAACGGACAAAATTCTCCTTAAGAATTACTTCAGCTTTCTCTCATTACCCCAGTAATTGTTGAATTGGGAATTTCCCAGAGTCAAATGTTGGTCAAGATTAAACTTTCCTTAAATTTTGATTAAGGATTTTGCGGTCTACTCCCTAGATTTATATTTTAGATCATCTAATAAAAAAGGGAGAAATAGGATCACTGCTTAATGTTTTTTAACTGATCGTCACCATTTGTTGTAAATCTGTTAAGGTTTGTTGTGCGGCTTGTTCATCGACAATACTCAGGGCAAAACCGACATGAACAATGACATAATCACCGACTTGAACCTCTGGAACATAAGCTAGGTTGACTTCTTTGACCAGTCCGCCAAAGCTAACTTTCCCAATTTTTTCTAAGGGATCATTGCCAGAAATACTGAGCAATTGACCGGGAATCGCTAAACACATTGCTTTACCTATATTATTGTTAAATTTCTTGAAGGACAGAGGAGAGCTTGTTAGGAAATCAACACCTGTTCTGGGGGGCTGATTTTCCTTCTGTTTGGTGTGAGCCCCATCTCATGGTTCCATTATTAACTCACACTGATTAATTCTTTTTTTTATTTTAAGACTTTTTTCCAGAAGTAGGAAGTAGACTTACAATTGAGAATAGAAGTTGGAGTCCAACCCAGAATCGTCGAGATAAACAACAAAAGGGTTGTATAACCAACTCTTAACAAAGTCTACAATCCCTAAGTCCACAAACGTTATTCAATTGGTGATCATTTTGCTGAACAGAACAGAACTTTTTGCAACGGATCTGGCATTAAAAATCAGCAACAATCCATATCATGAGTAGAGAACTGAACTATGCAATCTTCTACGGTAACTGCTGCAAAAGCCGATAAACCCAAGGCTGAAACTGCTAAAGGGGGCGATAAACGATTTAAAGTCCTCGATATGACGATGAAACGGAATCAATATCGTCAGGACGCTTTAATTGAAGTGCTGCACAAAGCGCAAGAATCCTTCGGCTATTTAGAAGAAGAAGTTTTAATCTATGTCGCTCGACATTTAAAACTGCCCCTGAGTTATGTCTATGGGGTCGCCACGTTCTATCATTTATTCTCCCTCAAACCCAATGGTGCTCATACCTGCGTCGTCTGTTTGGGAACCGCCTGTTACGTCAAAGGCGGTGGGGATGTGTTAACCGCATTAGAAGCCAAAACGGGAATTAAAGCCGGGGAAACCACCCCCGATGGTCAAATTTCGATTATGACCGCCCGTTGTATTGGTGCCTGTGGTATTGCTCCGGCTGTTGTTTTTGATGGTAAAGTTGCCCCGCAGATTTCGCCAGAGGTGGCTTGCGATCGCATTGCGGAATGGGAATAAGAGGGTGTGGGAATGGAGGTTTTTCTCGTTTCTATCCGAACACCCGTAGGGGCGGGGTCATCCCGCCCAAAGCCTCCGAACCTTTAACCCTAAACCCTGGGAGGGTGGGGAGACCCCACCCCTACAATACAGAGGGGAGGGACACAAGCCCCTACAATACAGAGGAACACAACAATTATGGAATATAGCGAATTATTAGAACTAGCCGAGAAGGAACAAAAAGCTCAAAAGCCGATCCGGGTTCACTGTTGTACCTCAACGGGTTGCGTGGCGGCGAACTCCTTGGGGGTGAAAACGGAAATGGAACAGGCCGTTAAAACGGCTGGACTTGAAGAGCAAGTGCAAGTGGTCGGTGTGGGTTGTATGGGCTTCTGTGGACGGGGGCCAATGGTGGAAGTCGAACCCGTCGGACTGCAATATGAAAAAGTCACCCCGGAAGAAGCCCCCTCTATTATTGAAGCCATTAATGGGGGAGAAGCCAAACCCGTCCAAGGCGATCGCCATCATCCGTTTTTCAGTCGTCAACTGTTAATTGTTCGGGAAAATAGCGGTAAAATTGACCCGGAAAAAATTGGCGAATATGTTGCCGTTGGCGGGTATCAAGCGTTATATCATGCCCTTTATGAAATGAGTCCGGCCGATGTCGTTGCCGAAATTACTAAATCGGGTTTACGGGGCAGAGGCGGCGCAGGATATCCAACCGGGTTGAAATGGGCCACCGTTGCTAAAATGCCTCCGGGTCAGAAATACGTGATCTGTAACGCCGATGAAGGCGATCCCGGTGCGTTTATGGATCGCAGTGTGCTAGAAAGTGATCCCCACCGCATCTTAGAAGGGATGGCGATCGCAGGTTATGCCGTCGGTGCGACCCAAGGGTATATTTATGTGCGGGCTGAATATCCCCTGGCCATTAGTCGTCTGCAAAAAGCCATCCAACAAGCCAAACGTCAAGGGTTTTTAGGCAGTCAAATCTTTGGCTCGGCCATTGATTTCCGCATTGATATCCGAGTCGGGGCGGGAGCCTTTGTTTGTGGGGAAGAAACAGCCCTGATTGCTTCCATTGATGGCGGACGTGGCACACCTCGCCCCCGTCCCCCCTATCCCGCCGTTTCTGGCTTATGGGGTTGTCCCACCTTAATTAATAACGTCGAAACCTTTGCCAATATTGCCCCCATTCTCAAAAAAGGCGCCAATTGGTTTGCTAGTATTGGTACAGAAAAGAGTAAAGGGACTAAAATTTTCTCCCTTACCGGAAAAATTCGCAATACCGGACTCATTGAAGTACCAATGGGCATTAGCCTACGACAAATTGTCGAAGAGATGGGCGGCGGAATTGCGGGGGGGGGAAAAGTCAAAGCCGTGCAAACCGGAGGGCCATCGGGTGGCTGTATTCCCGTCGATTATTTAGATACTCCCGTTGATTACGAATCCTTGGCCCAACTCGGATCGATGATGGGATCAGGAGGCATGGTGGTGATGGACGAAGACACCAGCATGGTGCAAGTCGCCCAATTTTATATGGAATTCTGTCGAGGGGAAACCTGCGGAAAATGCGTTCCTTGTCGGACGGGAACGGTACAACTGTATCAAATGTTAACAAAAATTCTCAATCAACAAGCGACTTCCGCAGATATTGAGAAAATGAAACAGTTGTCGGAAATGGTAAAAGCCACCAGTTTATGCGGACTTGGACAAACCGCACCGAACCCGGTTTTGAGTACCTTACGCTATTTTCCAGAGGAATATACGACTTTATTGAAAACAGAAAATGAACAAGTTCCGGTGTCTTAAATTGACACAATGGAAATTGTTTTACTCTGAGATTGGCGTTAGTTTCGATGAGTGATTAATCTGATGATTCGAGTGATTTATCGTTGGAAAGTTCAACCTGAAAAGGAAACAGAATTTATTCAAGCTTGGACACAAGCCACTGAAACCATTCGACATCAGGTTTTAGGTGCAAAAGGGAGTTTATTACTGCGTTCTAGCGAACATTCATCGGAATTTATTGCGATCGCTCGATGGGAAACTTTAGAACACTGGCAACAATTTTGGCAAGGTGATCCACCCGATCCCCAAGCTTTTCAAATCATGCAAACGGTTAGTCAGTTATTATCCCATCAAGTCTGCGAGGAGATAGAAGATTTAACGCTTCTATAGGATTTATAGGATTGTAATTCACCCATTACAACACACACTTTAAACGAGGGTAAGTTCATTATGTTTTGCGAACAATGCGAACAAACAGCGAGTGGAAATGGGTGTCATCAATGGGGAGCTTGTGGTAAAAGTCCTGAAGTTAATGCAGTTCAAGATTTATTAATGTATTGCTTACGGAGTATTGCCCCCATTGCCTTAAAAGCCTATGAGTTAGGAATTCCAAATCGGGAACTGGATCGTTTTACCTGTGAATCGATCTTTTCTACGATGACGAATGTTAACTTCAATACGAAGCGATTTTCTGACGCTGCCAAAGAAGCATTACACTTTCGAGAAACTTTAAAACAAGCCGTTGAAAACCAAAATCAAACCCCCATTCAATGGCCAGAAATTTGTTCTTATCAGCCAAATTTTGAAGAAAGTTTAGCCGAACAAGGACAACAGTTTGCTTTAGATTTAATTCAAAAAGCCAGTGGGAATATTGATATTTATTCCCTGCAATTAACGACCATTTACGGGTTAAAAGGATTAGCCTCTTACACCTTCCACGCCTACGAATTGGGGCAAGAAGATGAGCAAATTTATCGGTTTATTTATGAAGCCTTAGTGGCTTTAGATCAACCGGATTTAACGTTAAATGATTGGGTTGGTTTAGCGTTGAAAGTGGGAGAAATGAACCTGCGGGCGATGGAATTATTAGATGCCGGACATACCGGACATTATGGACATCCCATCCCAACAACGGTTCCCTTAAATCATCGTCAAGGTAAGGCGATTTTAGTCTCTGGACATGATATTAAACAGTTGGAAGCGTTGTTACAACAAACGGCAGAAACGGGGATTACAGTTTATACTCACGGAGAACTTTTACCTGCTCACGGATATCCGGTTTTAAAACAAAAATATCCCCATTTGTACGGACATTTTGGAACAGCTTGGCAGAATCAAACTAAAGATTTTGCGAAGTTTCCGGGGTCAATTGTGGTGACAACTAATTGTTTAATGCCACCCCATGAAACCTATGATGAAAAACTGTTTACCATTGGGCCTGTAGGGTATCCAGAGTTAAACTATTTACCATCAGATGAAAATGGTATTCCTGACTTTACTCCCGTGATTCAAAAAGCCCTAGAACTCCCCGGATTTTCTGATAATGAAACGCCCCGTGAAGTCAAAACTGGATTTGCTCACAATGCCGTTTTAAATGTAGCAGATCATGTGATTGATGCCGTTAAAACTGGAAAAATTCGTCACTTCTTTTTAGTCGGAGGTTGTGATGGAGCAAAACCGGGACGGAGTTACTATACCGAATTTGTGGAAAAAGTACCCCAAGATTGTGTTGTCCTAACATTAGCTTGCGGAAAATTCCGCTTTTTTGATCAACAATTAGGGGAAATTGGGAGCATTCCTCGGTTGATGGATGTGGGGCAATGTAACGATGCTTATTCTGCCATCCAAATTGCGTTAGGGTTAGCCAAAGCTTTTGATATTGGGGTGAATGAATTACCCTTATCAATGATTTTGTCATGGTATGAACAAAAAGCCGTTGCGGTGTTATTAACCCTGCTGTATTTAGGCATTCAAGACATCCGTTTAGGCCCCACCTTACCCGCCTTTATTTCTCCCAATGTCTTCAAATTACTGTCAGAAACCTATCATCTCAAACCCATTTCAACTCCCGATGAAGACTTGGCAGCTTGTTTAGCTTAAAAAATGGGTGGGCAAAAGCCCACCTTTACCCTAAAAATTCTGTTAAAACTTTTAGGAAAAATGCTATAATGAAACTCGATACCTCTTAAAATTAAAGGATTAAATTTGATATTTTAACCGCATAGGAGATAAAAAAATTATGTCTGTAAAAACCCTAACCATTGATGGAATTGATGTTGCTGTAGAACAAGGAACATCCATTCTCAAAGCGGCTGAAGAAGCCGGAGTGAGAATCCCAAAACTCTGTCATTTAGAAGGCGTTTCTGATGTCGGTGCTTGTCGGTTATGCTTAGTTGAAATTAAAGGCATTAATCGTTTATTACCTGCTTGTGTAACGGAAGTTTCCGAAGGCATGGAAGTCTGTACAAACAGCCCCCAACTGCAAGATTATCGACGCATGACTGTAGAGTTATTATTCGCAGAAGGAAATCATGTTTGTGCGGTTTGTGTTGCCAATGGAAACTGCGAATTACAGGACGTTGCCATTGAAGTAGGGATGGATCATAGCCGTTTCCCCTATCGTTTTCCTGAACGAGAAGTAGACATCACTCATCCTAAATTTGGCATCGATCATAACCGTTGTATTCTGTGTACTCGGTGTGTGAGAGTTTGTGCTGAAATTGAAGGAGCCCACGTCTGGGATGTCGGCTATCGGGGAGCCGCAGCTAAAGTTATTACAGGGTTAAATCAACCTTGGGGTGAAGTCGATGCTTGTACATCCTGTGGCAAATGTGTTGATGCTTGTCCGACGGGTTCTATCTTTAGAAAAGGCACAACAACCGCCGAAATGCAACGCGATCGCGAAAAACTAGAATTCTTAGCAGATGCAAGAGGAAAACATCAATGGACAAGATAAGATTTGCTACGGTTTGGTTAGCGGGATGTTCCGGTTGCCATATGTCGTTTTTAGACTTAGATGAATGGCTGTTTGATCTCGCGGAAAAAGTCGATGTTGTGTTTAGTCCCGTCGGTTGCGACTTAAAAGATTATCCCGAAAATGTTGATGTTTGTTTAGTAGAAGGGGCCGTTGCTAACGAAGAAAATTTAGAGTTATTACATCAAGTTAGAAAACGCACGAAACTCTTAATTTCCTTTGGAGATTGTGCTGTTACCGCTAACGTTCCAGCTATGAGAAATATGTTAGGCAGTACGGAACCTGTGTTAAAACGCTGTTATTTAGAACTCAGTGATAAAGGCAATCAACTTCCAAAAGAGCCCGGTATTGTTCCTGAACTTTTAGACCGTGTTCGCCCTGTTCATGAATTAGTTAATGTTGACATCTTTTTACCCGGATGTCCTCCGTCTGCGGAGAGAATTAAAGCCGCCATTGCACCTTTGTTAGAAGGAGAAAAACCCGCTATGGTTGGGCGAGAAATGATCAAATTCGGTTAACCCGTTCTTGCAGAAGGGCGGGAAAACCCCGCCCCTACCATACAAATTCCAGAGGTTAAAAACCCGCAATGGTTGGGCGAGAAATGATCAAATTCGGTTAACCCATTCTTGCAGAAGGGCGGGAAAACCCCGCCCCTACGATACAAATTCCAGAGGTTAAAAATATGTCTAAAACAGTTATTATTGATCCCGTTACTCGGATTGAAGGACACGCTAAAATATCCGTTTATTTAGATGATGCGGGAGAAGTCGAAAACGCTCGATTTCACGTTGTCGAATTTCGTGGGTTTGAGAAATTCTGCGAAGGTAGACCGATGTTTGAAATGGCAGGAATTACCGCCAGAATTTGCGGAATTTGCCCCGTTAGTCACCTGTTAGCTTCAGCAAAAACAGGCGATAAAATCCTGGCGGTGCAAGTGCCTCCTGCTGGGGAAAAACTGCGGCGGATGATGAATTTAGCCCAGTTAACTCAATCTCACGCCTTAAGTTTTTTCCACCTCAGTAGCCCCGATTTCCTATTAGGTTGGGATAGTGATCCTGCTAAACGCAATGTCTTTGGTTTAATGGCGGCTGACCCCGATTTAGCACGGGCGGGAATTCGCTTGCGTCAGTTCGGACAAACGGTAATTGAAATATTAGGCGCGAAAAAAATTCATGCGGCTTGGGCGGTTCCCGGTGGGGTGCGTTCTCCCCTGTCTGAAGAGGGGCGAGAATGGATTATTGAACGCTTACCGGAAGCCCGACAAACCACCGAACTAGCGATTAGTTTGTTTAAACGGTTATTAGATAGTGAATTAGCCCAAGAAGTTGATGTTTTTGGGAAATTCCCTTCATTATTTATGGGGTTAGTTGCCCCCGATGGCACTTGGGAACACTACGGCGGACATCTAAGATTTATTGATAGTAATGGCGAAATTGTAGCCGATGGTTTAAGCGAAGATGACTATCAAGACTTCTTAGGAGAAGCCGTTGAAAATTGGTCTTATCTCAAGTTTCCCTATTACAAACCTCTGGGATATCCTGATGGGATTTATCGCGTTGGGCCCTTAGCAAGATTGAATGTTTGTGACTGTATTGGCACCGAAGATGCAGACCGAGAATTAATCGAATTTCGTCATCGCGCAGGGGGACGAGTTGCCACTTCTTCCTTCTTCTATCATTATGCACGATTAGTAGAAATTATGGCTTGTATTGAAGCCATTGAACAGTTAGTTGATGACCCGGATATTGTGTCAAAACGGGTGCGTTCAGAAGCCGGAATTAACTGTTTAGAAGGAGTGGGAGTCAGTGAAGCGCCGCGCGGTACTTTATTCCATCATTATCAAGTGGATGAAAACGGCTTAATTAAGAAAGTTAACTTAATTATTGCCACCGGACAAAACAATTTAGCCATGAATAAAACCGTGACCCAAATTGCCCAACATTATATTCATGGAAATGAAATTCCTGAAGGAATGTTAAACCGAGTAGAAGCCGGAATTCGTGCTTATGACCCGTGTTTAAGTTGTTCCACCCACGCCGTCGGACAAATGCCATTACACATTCAATTAATTCAAAAGGATGGAACAATAATTCAAGAAAAATATCGCAATTAATCACCCGTAGGGGCGAGGTTTTCTCGCCCTAAAAAACCCTTCTCCTCTACTTTCTTTATTAAGAGAGAAAAAATGTCAAAAGAAAACTTATATTTATGTATGGGTTCCGCTTGTCACCAAATGGGAGTCTATGAAGTTTTACCCAAATTGCAAGCCTTGATGAGTGAATATAATATTGATCAAAAGATTGAGTTAAAAGGTTCATTTTGTTTAGAAACGTGCAGTTCAGGAATTGTAATGAAGTTTCGAGATTTGCATTTTATTAATATTAGCCCTCAAAATATAGAAGATAAATTTTTACAAGAAATCCTTCCCGCTATTAAAAACAATAATTAACTATGTTAGAAAAAACACAAAACCACCTTTGGCAACTTTTATGGGAATATGATCCGAACGGTTTAATCGCCGTAGATTCAGATTTAATTATTAAACTGGTTAATCCAGCATTTTGTCAAATCTTTAACGTCGAAAAAGAAAAAATTATCGGAAAATTAGCAACGGAAATTTTAGGAAATATTGATCATTTTCAAGAAGCTTGGGAGACTAATACCGTAATTCGAGGACGAGAAACTTCCTATTCCCAATATGATTTATATATTCGAGAGTTTATTTTTCCGATTAAAGAAGAAAATATTATTGGCTGTATTATGACTGATATTACCGCCGAGATGGAACGTAAAAAAGAAACCGATAGAATTAAAGCAGAAACCGTTAAAAAAGTGAATGAAGTGGTAGATAATCAAATGAAAGTCGCTCAAGAAATAGCAGGGTTATTAGGAGAAACAACGGCAGAAACTAAAGTTAGTTTACTTAAAATTATTGAAATGGTAAATCAGTAAACCATCACAAACTTAATAGAATATGAATCAAGATAACTTTTTTGATATTTGTAATCTGAGCCTAAATAAAAAAGGCGAAGAGCTTTGTGGTGATCAAGTTAAATTTACTAAAACCGAAACAAAAAGCACCATTGTTTTATCCGATGGGTTAGGAAGTGGGGTAAAAGCTAGTATTTTAGCAACGTTAACCACTGAAATTTTAATCACGATGTTAAATGCGGATGTTCCCTTAGAAGAAGTGATTAAAACCGTTATAGGAACTTTACCCATTTGTCAGGTGAGAAAAATTGCCTATGCTACTTTTACCATTATTTCAATTAATCATTTAACCAATGAATTTAAAGTCATCAACTTTGATAACCCCCCAGTTCTTTATTTTAAAAAAGGTCGGATTGTTAAATTAGAAACCAAAATTGATAAAATATTAGAAAAAAAAATACAATCTTCTGAAGGAAAATTAGAACGGGGGGATTTTATTGGAGCCATTAGTGATGGTATTCTGTATGCGGGGTTAGGAGATACGATGAATTTTGGCTGGGGTTGGGATAATATTGCTAAATATATGGAACGAATTTTTATTAGTCAAGCGACAAATTCACGGTCAATTATTGAACAAGTAATGGCAGAAACTCGTTCTTTATATCGAGATAAAATTGGCGATGATGCAACTTTTGTGGGGGTTTATGTTAGAAAACCCAACCCCGTCATGATTTTTACTGGCCCCCCTTTAGATATTACTCAAGATGAAGTTTATGCAGAACGATTATTAAGTTTTCCCGGTCGAAAAGTCATTTGTGGGGGGACAACCGGAAATTTAGTGGCAAATTATATGGGAGAAACCATTGAAATGGATATTCCCACCATGCGAAAAGATTTACCTCCTATTGGTATATTAAAAGAAGTTGATTTAGTCACGGAAGGAATTTTAACGATTTCTAAAGCAACGGAAATTATTAGAAAATCTAAAGGAGATATTTCTCGCTTATCTTCCGATAAAAATGGAGCCGTTTTATTAGCAAGGGAAATTTTAGAAGGAGATTCTATTTATTTTTTAGTGGGTCAACAAATTAATGAATTTTACCAAAACCCTTTATTGCCTAAAAATATTTCAATTCGTCGTAACTTAATCGAAGATTTAGTTCAGTTACTTCGTAGCCAACAGAAAGAAGTTATGGTAGAATATTGTTAATAAAACCCCAAATAAATTATGATATTAATTATAGGATATGGCAACCCGATTCGCGGTGATGATGGCATCGGTCAAGCGGTAATTGCAGAAGTTGAACAGTGGAATTTAGCCAATGTGCGATCGCAATCTCTCCATCAACTCACCCCGGAAATGGCAGCAGAAATGGCTGAAGTTGATAGCGTTATTTTTGTCGATGCTAGTTTAGAAGGAGATACCGTTAATATTACATCCTTGGAACCTTTACCCTCAGATTTATTTAATTGGGGTCATTCTTTAAACCCGCGATCGCTTTTATCCTTAACTCAATTTCTCTATCAAAAAAGCCCTCAAGCCTGGTTAATTGCCGTCCCTGGAGAGAATTTTGAACTCAGTGAAACCCTTTCCGAAAAAGCTGAAAAAGGCATTCAAGAAGCTTTAAAAATCATTAAAAATCTCATCAAAAAAACCTAAAATTAATTATAATCAACCGTAGTGAGTCCTTCAGGACTCAATCTCACCCCTGAAGGGGTGACTACAAAGTAGTGAGTCCTTCAGGACTCAATCTCACCCCTGAAGGGGTGACTACAAAGTAGTGAGTCCTTCAGGACTCAATCTCACCCCTGAAGGGGTGACTACAAATAATTATGCACGAAGTTAGTATTATGGAACAAACCCTAGAGATAGCCTTAAATCATGCTAAACAACAACAGGCAACTCAAATCCATCGGATTAAAATGAAAGTAGGGACATTATCAGGGGTGATTCCAGAAGCGTTAGAATTTGCCTTTGATGTCGTTACCAAAGGAACAATAGCAGAAACCGCTCGTTTTGAAATTGAATCTATTCCCGTACGCTGTTATTGTCATCATTGTAACGTAGAATTTCAACCCGATGACTATATTGATGAATGTCCCCATTGTCATCAATATAGCCTTGATATTCGTCAAGGAAAAGAATTAGAATTAACATCTTTAGAGGTTTCTTAAATATGTGTACAAATTGCGGTTGTGCTGTCACCCCAGGAACGATTGAAATCCATAATCATGATCATGAACATCCCCACACCCATGATCATAATCATGAACATCTTGATCATGACCATTCCCATCAAATCTTAACCGTTCATGAAGCTATTTTATCTAAAAATGAACGATTGGCAGAACGAAACCGAGGCTTTTTTTGGGGAAAAGGACTGTTTGTTTTAAACGTTTTATCCTCTCCCGGTTCAGGGAAAACCGCCTTTATTGAACGGACTTTAACCGATATTAATTCTCGTCTTCCAGGGGCGGTTATTGTGGGAGATTTAGCCACCGATAATGATGCTCAACGCTTAAGACGTTCAGGGGCACAAGTGGTTCAAATTACCACCGGAACAGTTTGTCATTTAGAAGCGGATATGATTGCCAAAGCCATTCCTCAAATTAACTTAGATCAGGTAAAATTATTAATTATTGAAAATGTCGGTAATTTAGTGTGTCCCGCCGCCTACGATTTAGGGGAAAACAAACGAATTGCCTTACTTTCTGTCACCGAAGGAGAAGACAAACCCTTAAAATATCCCACCTTATTTAAAACGGCTGATGTGGTGATTATTAATAAAATGGATATTGCGGAAGCCGTCGGTTTTGACCGAGAATTAGCCTTAACTAATATTAAAAAAATGGTTCCCCAAGCACAAATTTTTGAAGTGTCTGCAAAAACAGGTCAAGGGATGAATCAATGGTATCAATTTTTGGAACAACAGGTTAAAGAAACCAACCCTCTATTAACCGTAGAATAAAACCCATTTGTATTAACCGATGAATACCCTACCTGCTATTTTCTTATCTCACGGAGCACCGGATTTAACCATTCGAGAGGGGGAAGTCACCCACTTCCTGCGCTCTCTTGATCAACACTTTTTTAAACCAAAAGCCATTCTAGTCATCTCTGCCCACTGGCTTACCGATTTACCTAGGGTCAGTACAGCCCAAAATCCCAGAACAATCTATGACTTTTCTGGGTTTCCCGAACAGCTTTATCACCTAAACTATCCCGCCCCCGGTGCACCTGAACTTGCTTCTCGTATCGTTAGCTTGCTCACCCAGGCGGATATTCCCTGCGAGACTCATCCAGAACGAGGATTAGATCATGGAGCTTGGACACCCTTGCTTTTAGCCTATCCAGCCGCGGACATCCCCGTTACCCAGCTATCCATTCAATACTACCGTGATCCCCTCTATCATTGTAAATTGGGACAGGCACTAGAACCCTTACGACAGGAGGGAGTGCTGATTATCGGGAGTGGTGGCATCACCCACAATCTTAATGCTTTTGATCAAGATTATAATGCACCGCCTCCCTATTGGGTGGAACAGTTTGATCAATGGGTAGCAAAGACCATTGAGGAGGGGCACTGGGACGCTCTAATTCGGTATCGGCAACTGGCACCTTATGCTCCTGAAAACCACCCAACAGAGGAGCATTTTCTGCCTTTGTTTGTGGCGTTAGGTGCTGGCGGAGTAAAGGCGAAGGGAATACAACTACACCGTAGCTACACCTATGGTGCTTTCAGTATGGCAGCTTACGCCTTTAGTTAGAAGACAGTAACGCAACAGAAGGAGTATTAATTTTATCTGTATTGTTCTCAAAAAAATGGGTTGGATTTACTTAATTTTAGCCGGATTATTTGAATTAGGATTTTCTAGTTTTTTGAAACTTTCAGAAGGACTCACAAAACCCTATGCAATTGTCACTTTTATTGGGTTTGGGGTGTTAAAAAGTTTATTAGTCCTTGCTTTAATTGGTTTAAAAGCCACTTCCTCCCAATTAAACTAATATTTTTTTTACTCTTCTTCTTCATTAACATAAATTTTACCATTCGGCATAGTTGCTCCTTTTAACTGAGTATCTCGTAAATTTGCTCCTTCTAAATCGGCTCCTTTTAAGTTTGCACCCCGTAAATTTGCCCCTTTTAAATAAGCATTTTTTAAGTTAGCTTTACTTAAATTTGCACCTCGTAAATCGGCTCCTTCTAAATTTGCTTCTTGTAAATTAGCTCGTTCTAAATAGGCTCCTAATAAATTAGCTCGTTCTAATTTAGCACCTTTTAAATTCGCTTTTTTTAATTCCGCATCTTCTAAACTTGCTCCTTCTAATACTGCATCAATTAATTGAGCATTATTTAAGTTCGCTTGATTCAGTTTAGCATAACCTAATTTCGCTTTCTCTAAATTAGCATTTTCTAAATTAACCTTTTCTAATTGAGCTAACCATAACACCGCTTCAGATAAATTAGCATCTTGTAAATTAGCTTGATTTAAAATCCCATTCCCTAAATTCGCTTGAGTTAAATTCGCCTCCGTTAAAACTGCATTTTGCAAGTTAGCTTTGTTTAAATTAGCGTCTTCTAAAATAGCACCATTAAGATTCGCATTTTTTAATTGAGCTTGTTTTAAATTGGCTGAAGTTAAATTAGCCATTAAGAAATTAGCAGATTCTAAAATAGCACCTTCTAAATTAGCTTTGCGTAAATCAGCTTGTCTGAATGTAGCATTATTGAGGTTCGCATTTTTTAAATTCGCTTGCCATAAATTAGCTTGTTGAAAATCAGCATTATTCAGTTTTGCTCCCATTAAATTAGCATATCCTAAGTTAGCACTTGCTAGTTGACTATCTCGTAAATCGGCTCCCGCTAAGGTTGCACCCCGTAAATCAGCTAACTCTAAATTAGCATCATTCAAATCGGCATTTTCTAAATTTGCTTTCCATAAATACGCTTCTCTCAAAGAGGCTTTTTTTAAATTAGCTCGACTCAAATTACATTCAGGACATTTCTTTGTTGCTAATAGAGTTTCTTGGGGATTTTTGGGTTGTTTTTTTGCCGATGATGGAGTTAAATTAGACGTTTCTGTTTTCAAACGTTGACTTAATCGGCTATTTTCGACCCAAACCCAAATGGCTATGACTGTACTTAAAACCGCCACAACTGCCAATATAATATTAATAACGGCTTTCCTCGGTTTAGGAGTTAAAGATTCTGATTCTGTTCCTAAATCCGATGATTTTAAACCAGGTAAGGCGTTTTTCGAGTCAAAGCGTTCTTTCGAGTTGGGTTCTAGCATTTGTTCTAATGATTCTAACCTTTCGGGTTTGCTCACTGATAATCCTGTTTTACCTTTCATACCACGATTTTCTACCGATGAGGAGGGTGGTCTATGTACAAACTCAGATAAATTTTGAGTGCTTCTCCTAAACTATAGTATTTTTGCGATCGCTTAACAATATCGCTATAATAAAATTGTTCTAAGTCTGATCTATGTCACAACCTTCTTCTGATCTCAATTCTCAACACTATCGCTTGCAACTCAAGATTCAAGGAACAGTGCAAGGCGTTGGCTTTCGTCCGTTTATTTATCGCCTCGCAACTCAGTTAAACTTAACGGGATGGGTAAATAATTCCGTTCAAGGGGTTTGTATTGAAGTGGAAGGTTTACGGGAGAATTTAGAACAGTTTCAACGCCGTCTTCAACAGGAAAAACCGCCTCAGTCTGAAATTTTAAGTTTAGACTCAATTGGGTTACCAACAGTAGGTTATTCTCAATTTGAAATTCACGTTTCTGACTCTACAACCCACACTCAAAAGTCAGCAATTGTATTACCCGATTTATCAACTTGTTCTGACTGTTTACAAGAAATTTTTGATCCTGAAAATCGCCGTTATCAATACCCGTTTACAAATTGTACCAATTGTGGGCCACGTTATTCGATTATTCAAGGGTTACCTTATGATCGAAATCACACCACAATGTCAACGTTTACCCTGTGTTGTGATTGTCAAAATGAATATAATAACCCTTTAAATCGTCGGTTTCATGCTCAACCCAATGCTTGTCCGGTTTGTGGGCCACAATTAGAATTATGGGATAAAATAGGAAATAAAATTGCTAGTTTTCAGGACGCTTTAAAACAAGCAGCCGATATCATTCGTTCAGGTCAAATTTTAGCATTAAAAGGGTTAGGTGGATTTCTTTTAATCGTCGATGCTAGAAATGCAACGGCTGTACAGAATTTACGCACTCGTAAACGTCGCCCAGCTAAACCCTTGGCGGTGATGTATCCGAATTTAGAACAAGTTAAACAGGATTGTTTGGTTTCTGAATTAGAAGCAAAATTATTATATTCTCCCGCTTCTCCAATTGTTTTGTTACGTCGAATTTCTCCATTAGCAGGGGTAATTTCCCCAGGAAATCCCTATTTAGGGGTGATGTTACCTTACACACCCTTACATCATTTATTATTAGCAGAATTAAATTTTCCGATTGTGGCAACCAGTGGCAATTTTGCCAGTGAACCGATTTGTATTGATGAAGCAGAAGCGGTCACTCGGTTAAATCAAATCGCCGATTTCTTCTTAGTTCATAACCGCCCGATTGTTAGACCCATTGATGATTCTGTGGTTCGGGTGATTGCAGGTGAAGAAATGGTGTTGCGTCGCGCCAGAGGTTACGCGCCTTTACCTGTTCCGATTCCAGAAGAGTCTATAGGCGCAGACAGATCCCCATTTTATCAAACTAACTTTAGTTTAGCACAGCTTTCTGATTTGTCAATAGAAACTCCCCAAAAAATTTTAGCGGTGGGGGGACATTTAAAAAATACAATTGCTATAGCATTTAATCAAAAAGCCTTCTTAAGTCAACATATTGGAGATTTAGAAAACCCCCAAGCTTTAGACGCATTTCAAGAAGTGATTAATAGTCTCAGTAATATTTATGATTTTCAACCGAATATCATTGTTTGTGATGCTCATCCTGATTATTATTCAACGCAATTTGCAGAAGCTTTATCCCAACAAAATCACCCCATTCCTTTGATTCGCGTCCAACATCATCTCGCTCATATTTTTTCCGTTATTGCTGAACATCATTTACAATTTCCCCTCTTAGGAATAGCTTGGGATGGAACCGGATATGGACTGGATGGAACGATTTGGGGGGGAGAATTTTTTCAGATCACAGAAACCCAAATTCAACGCATTGCTTCTTTTCGTCCCTTTCCCCTTCCCGGTGGAGATAAAGCTGTTTATGAACCTCGAAGAATTGCGTTAGGATTATTATATGAATTATTCGGAAATAATATATTTAATCACGAGATGAATTTAGAGTTGACGCAATCTTTCACCACTCAAGAGTTGAAAATTATACAAACTATGCTTAACCGTAAATTAAATACACCTTTAACATCGAGTGTAGGCAGACTCTTTGATGGGGTGGCTGGTTTATTAGGAATTGCTGAAATAGTAAGTTTTGAAGGACAAGCGGCAATGGCGTTAGAATTTGCCATTGATAATTTAGAAACCGATGAATATTATCCCTTTGAATGGTGTGATCTTCCCCAAGCTTTAGAAAAGGGAGAAAATCTAAATTATTTTAATTGGGAAGCTACAATTAAAGCCATATTACAGGATAAAATTAACCAAAAACCCCTTAATTTAATTTCAGCTAAATTTCATAATACTTTAGTTGAGGCGGTTTTAGAAATAGCCAGAAAATTAGGCGAAAAAACAATAACCTTAAGTGGAGGATGTTTTCAGAATCAATACTTAATTGAACGCATGATTAAACGCCTTTGTCAAGAACAATTTCAGGTGTATTGGTCACAAAAAATTCCTCCAAATGATGGAGGATTAGCACTAGGACAAGCTGCCTTTTTAATTAATCATCAACAATCTGTGCCCAATCTGGGAAAGAAGGCGGAAAAAAGTTAATTTCATAATTGGAATCTTCCCATTCTTGCACCCAAAGGGGAATTTTCCCCGGTTCAGGTGTTCGCGCAAATTGTCGTTCTTTAACTTCAATGATCCGAAAAATTTGCTTGAGGGTATCCCCTTTATCTAAAGACTCACACAGCAAATCATCCAGTTCAGGATCAACCCGTTTGACTCGACTTTTTCCGTCTTCAACCCATAACAATTTCAAAGATTCTAAATTGCGAGGGCTTAATTTACTTTTGAAATAGACACGCTTGAGGGTGGCAACGGGATCTAAACTACGTTCAACTCGACGAATTTGTTGTAAGCGAAGATAATGCCATTCCGCTAATCTTAACCGTTCTTCTGGACTAATTACCCCTTTGCTCGTGGCGTGTTTCAAACCATATTTAGCTTGAGAACACCCCAAATTTGCTAACAGGTGAATCAGTTCTCGTTCTTTCGGTGTCGCCTGTCGTCGAACAATCGTATTTGTTGATGCTCGTTGCCTTTTGGTTTCCGTTTGCATTTGTCCACCGACCGTTACTAGAAATACAGTTTCAACTCAACTCATGCAATCCTTGATGATGTCTAATCTGTAAGCCCCATTCTCCGTGACTCATGGGCTACAAACATCCTCAGACCCACGGATGTAGTTGTAGACAAACGGTATGGACTTGAGGACATTCAAGCTTAATCTGGTTAGGGTGTCAAGTCGAACGGAAACACCGAAATAACTAACACCGCTTTATTGACTCCAGAAAGTCTTAATTAACACGCCTAATGATCAATCTACAAGCAGCTTAACCCAAAACTTTAAGCTATGCCTAAATTTGTCATAAATTTAAGTAACTTTCAGAAAAAGTGGGTGATTGCAAAAGACCTCTTGAAATCGTTAAAATCTGCCTGCCATAATCAACATAGACTCGCACACCTTGATCGATCATTTAACTCAGACGTGACTTGTCCGTAGTGTCCATGTTTGTCCAACTAACCCATCAGGGGTTCACAGGAAAGCCATCAGGAAGTTGATCGATCTGGGTATCTTGCCATCAGGTGCATTTTTATTTTCCTCAATAGACTCTTACTATGTCTAATCATAGCCTACCGGGTCAACATCCTTTTCATCTTAGTTTACGCTTTGTGACAATTTTTGTCTGAAGTTAACATCTAGGATCGAGGAATAATTGATCCGGATTTTCCCTAACAAGTCTTCCGTCAATCACAATTAACCTCCTTTTTGATCTTTTTCAACTATTCACTCAGTCTTCAAAATTTCAATCCTCTTTGATTTAAGTTAATATTATTTATTAATATTATTATTAATATTATTTAAAATCTTTTAATCCCCACACCGGGCTATAATACCAGGCACGTTTTAGGATGACTTATGCGCCTACAGGCTTTGGATGTATTTCGGGGAATTGCGATCGCCAGTATGATATTGGTCAATAACCCCGGTAGTTGGGATTTTGTCTATCCCCTGCTCAATCATGCAGAATGGAATGGTTGTACCCCCACAGACTTAGTATTTCCTTTCTTTCTATTTATTGTTGGGGTAGCAATGGCTTTTTCCCTCTTGAAGTATACAAAAGAGTATCGTTCTCCAGAAACGACCGTTCCTGAATCGATTTATTGGCGAATTGCTAAACGATGTGGCATTTTATTTTTATTAGGATTACTCCTGAATGGATTTCCAACTTATAACCTCACCCAAATTCGGATTATGGGGGTTTTACAACGCATTAGTGTTGCCTATTTTTTAGCGGCGATCGCTATTTTTAATCTATCAAAAAAAGGATTATGGATATTAAGTGCTGCAATTTTAGTTGGATATTGGATAGCCCTGCAATATATTCCAGTTCCCGGTTATGGTGCAGGAAATCTAACACCGGAGGGAAATTTTGCTGCTTATATTGATCGAATACTATTAGGTCAAAACCATTTATGGAAAGGGGGAGTTTATGATCCTGAAGGATTATTTAGTACCTTTCCGGCTGTTGTTACCGTTCTAGCGGGTTATTTAACCGGAAATTGGATTAGAAAACAACCGATTAGAACCTACACCAGTATCAGTTTAATTGTATTTGCAATTAGTTGTTTTGTTGTCGGATATTTGTGGGCGGAAATTTTTCCCTTAAATAAATCTCTGTGGACAAGTTCTTTTACCACCGTTACCGTCGGATGGTCATTGTTGCTGTTAGCATTTTGTTATGAAACCCTAGAAGTTCGAGGCTGGACAAAATGGGGATTTCCGTTTAAAGTTATGGGGTTAAATGCCCTTTTTATCTTTGTCGCTTCTGGTTTTGTCGCTAGACTTCTGAATTTAATTAAAATAGGAAATTCCCCCGAAGCTCCCAGCGCTAAAACTTGGTTGTATGAAACCGTATTTCAATCGATTTTTGGCCCGATGAATGGTTCTCTGGCCTTTGCGATCGCAACCCTTTTATTTTGGTGGGTCATTTCCTATTTCATGTATCGTCAGCAATGGTTTGTGAAAGTTTAAACCCTCGACATCCAACCCAAACGAAAAATCGGGATTTGAGCAGCAAAATCTGGGCCAGAAACCGGGTTTCTCAACGAAAAATCGAGATTTGAGCAGCAAAATCAGCGGCCAGAAACCCGGTTTCTCAACGAAAAATCTGGATTTGAGCAGCAAAATCAGCGGCCAGAAACCCGGTTTCTACGCCAGTCCTAAAATCGCTACAATGACAATAGAATGACTATGAGCAGCACAGTCCTATGATTCCAACCGTTATTGAACAATCAGGTCGTGGCGAAAGAGCCTTTGATATCTATTCTCGGCTATTACGCGATCGCATTATCTTCCTGGGACAACAGGTGACAGCAGACCTGGCTAACTTAATTGTGGCGCAGATGTTGTTCCTCGATGCCGATGATCCAGAGAAAGATATTTATCTCTACATCAACTCCCCAGGGGGTTCGGTGTCGGCTGGTTTAGGTATTTTTGACACCATGAACCACATCCGTCCCGATGTTTGTACCATTTGTATTGGGTTAGCCGCCAGTATGGGAGCGTTTTTGTTGAGTGCGGGGGCTAAGGGTAAACGGATGAGTCTTCCCCATTCTCGAATTATGATTCACCAACCCTTAGGAGGCGCCCAAGGACAGGCGACGGATATTGAAATTCAGGCTAGAGAAATTTTGTATCTGAAAAAACGCCTAAATCAACATTTAGCGGATCACACAGGTCAACCCTTATCCCGCATTGAAGAAGATACAGAACGAGATTTCTTTATGTCAGCAGAAGAAGCCATGCAATACGGTTTAATTGATCAGGTCATTAACCGTCGTCCTTCTGCATCAAATCCGGTTGTGAGTTAGTTATTCTTGATAACGTGTCGGTTTAACCCCCCCCCGCTACACCCTTTAGGTGAGCGGAGGGTTGATATAAAAAAAACTCCGAAATTTGTTTTTTAACTGTTCTGAGCAATTGTTAATTTTTTTTAAGTTCAGGGTCTTTTTAGGGTTTTTATCATTGACGCCTTAATAGAGAAGGTTTAGATTATAAAAATTTAGTGGGTTAAAAATTTATTTCTTCATTCTCAACAAGAACCAGACTGTTGCTAGATTAGCCCAGGATGAGTTTCCAATCCCATTAACTTGAAACATCCATTAGCCTAACCTTATGCTAAATCAAGTAACCCAAAAAATCAAAAAAGGATTTCAAGAAGTACCCATTGAAATTGGGCGTTTTGTTTCCCATCAATATCCTGATTTTATTACTAACAATCAATTAGAAAGGTTGCAGGATGAAGTTCCTGTTTTTATGTTTCACACAATTTATCCTAATCTATTTAAACAGCAATTAGAATATCTAAAAATCAATCAATATCAAACCCTAGATTTAAAAACATTTATCGCTTTTTTGAAAGAAGAAGTTGAACTAAAGCAACCGTCAGTCTTAATCACGGTTGATGATGGAGAGAAAAGTTGGTATGAAGTTGCCTATCCTTTACTCAAAGACTATGGATTTCATGCCGTAGGTTTTTTAGTTCCCTTTTATATTAAAGAAAAACCTGAACCTGCTCAAGGGAAAGGCTGGCTTTCATGGCCCGAAGTTATAGAAATGGAAAAAAGTGGTGTTTTTGAATTTGAATCTCACAGCTATTATCATGGAAAAATCTTTACTGAACCTAAAGTTATTGATTTTTTCAATCCCGATTATCCCAATAGCTTAGGAATGCAAACCCCTTGGATTAATGATCAAGGTTCTTATACAAATCAGTTGCCTTTAGGCACTCCCATTTATGAAAATGCGGCTCGTTTAAAAGGAAAGCGACGCTATTTTGATCCCCCCGAAATTCGAGAAGCTTGCATCAATTGGGTCAAGGCTCAAGGAGGAGTAGAAGTCTTTAAGCGTTCCGATTGGAGACAACAACTGCAAAGGGTGTATCAGGAAGCTCAAGAACAGAATCAACTCGCAAACTATGAATCTGAACAGGAGCAAAAAGAACAAATTCTAATCGATTTAGGGCAAGCTAAAAACCACCTATCCGAACGTTTAAATAAACCCATTGAACACCTCTGTTATCCTTGGGGACAAGGGAGCGAACTTTCAGTAAAATTAAGTCAAGAAGTGGGTTATATCAGTAATTTTTGGGATTCGATCCCTCAACGGTCTACCAACCGGAAAGGCGACTCACCCTTGTATACACCTCGAATCAAAGATGATTATCTCATGCGTTTACCCGGAGCAGGTAGAAAACCGCTTTGGAAAATTTTTAAAGACAAGCTCAACCGTCGAGCAAAAACCATAGATTTGTATTAATTCACCAGAGTTTACATTCATTTAACAGAGGAAAAAAATATGAAACCCGTAACCATTGGAATTGTTAACTATAATGGCATGGTTTGTGTTCCTGAAACCTTGTCTGCACTGCAACAATTAAACTATCCCAATTTTGAAGTGATTGTTGCAGATAATTGTTCTACAGATGGAAGTCGAGAATGGATACAGGAACATCATCCCGAAGTGAAATGTCTGTGTTTAGAGTCTAACCGAGGATTACCGGGCGCTCGTCAAGCTCTTTTAGAAATCTGTCAAAACGAATATATTTTGTTTTTAGATAATGATATTGTGGTAGAATCTGACGCTCTAACTTATTTGATGCAGGTGATGGAGAAAGTACCCAATGCAGGAGCTTGTCATCCTGATATTTTAGATAGTCAGAATCCTTTATTTCATCATTATAATGGGGGATGGATTCATTATTTATGTGCATACATTGATCGATCTATACCCGATCAAGAACGAGAAGAATATGAAATTTTTGATGTAATTTCTGCGGGGGCTTTATTGGTTAAACGGGAAACGGCGTTAAAAATTGGCGGGTTTGATTCCGATTACTTTTTTAACTGGGAAGATGGCGATTTTTCGGCTCGATTAACCTTAGCTGGTTATTTATGTTTAAATGTTCCTCAAGCTATTGTTCATCATAAAAGTAAACCCAGAGGTACATCTAAAGCCTTTTATATGGTGCGGAATCGTTGGTATTTTATCATTAAACTTTATAATTGGAGAACTATCATTTTAGCTCTCCCGATGCTGATTATTTTTGAGTTTTCTCAAGCTTTACTCTTAATCGTAAAAGGCAATTTTAAAGATTATATTCGAGGGAATGTAGCTGTTTTTCAAAATCTCCCTATGCTTTTAGAAAAACGGAAAGCTTTCCAAAAATTAAAAATAAAATCTGATCGTGAATGGCTTAGAAGTGGAGAGCTTTATATTCCTGAAACCTTAGTTAAAGGAAGTTTATACACTCTTTTAAAACAAATTTATAATGGTTTTTTTGGAATTTATTGGCAAATCATTAAACCCTTTTGCTAACTCAGATCAGCAACGGATCTTGAAATCCAGGTTAAATCAAAAGTCCATATTGAACAAATGTCAAGTAAATATGAGCAGAATTGTGGTAACAGGTGGATGTGGTTTCATCGGCTCGAATCTAATTGATGCACTCATTAAAAATGGACATCAGGTTAAAGTCTTAGATGACCTTTCAACAGGTAAGATGGAGAATTTAAACCCTGATGCTCAACTGACTGTAGGAAGTATCACGAATGCTGATACTGTCAATTCAGTAATGCAAGATGTAGATGCTTGCTTTCATCTAGCAGCGATCGCTTCCACTCAACTGTCAAATCAAGATTGGCTTGGTACTCATGAAGTTAATCTCACAGGAGCCATTAACATTTTTAATAGTTGCCGCCAAACTCAGATTCCTATCGTTTATGCTTCGTCTGCTGCTGTATACGGAACCACAGATCCAACAAAAATTCAAGAGTCTTTTCCCAAAAAACCTTTAACAGCTTATGGAGCAGACAAGCTGGGATGCGAATTGCACGCTGCTGTAGCTGGCCATATTCACGGTATCCCAACTTGTGGCCTTCGATTTTTCAACGTTTATGGCCCTCGACAAGATCCGAGTTCCCCTTATTCTGGGGTCATTTCTATTTTTTGTGATCGGATTACTGCTGGCAACCCCATCAACATATTTGGAGATGGAGAACAAACCCGAGATTTTATATTTGTTGAGGATGTTGTTCGTTATTTAATTGCTGCTCTAGATCGTACAACGACTGCCGCACCTGTTTTTAATGTCTGTACCGGAAAAGGCATCTCTATCAATGAACTCGCTCGTACTGCTATGCTAGTGGCTAATCAAACCGTACCCATTGAATATCAACCTCTTCGCGAAGGAGATATCCGTCACTCTATTGGCGATCCCACAGCAGCCAATCAGTATTTTAATATTCAAGCAGAAACCAGCATTCAAGAAGGATTGCAAAAACTTTTTAACAGCTTTAATGTTAATTAATTTGTTCAGATTGATAATAGTGTAGACTGTTCCCTGCTCTCAGCGAAAAAACCCGGTAACTTGTAAGAAACCGGGCTTTTAAATCCTCTCAAAATCGATTAATTTTGAATTTGAGAACTCCTTAAATTCTATTGAGCGTTAGGAGCGGGAGCATCAGGAGGAAGAATAACAACCTTAATCACATGAATAACACCATTGCTGGCATTAATATCTGGTTGAACAACTTCAGCACCATTCACTTTAACTTTGCCTTCAGCCACTTCTAAATTAACCGGATCTCCTTCAACCGTAGCGACTTCGCCGGGTTGAATTTCAGCCGAAGCGACTTTAGTGGGCAGAATATGATACTGGAGAATTTGAGCCAATTTTTCTTTATTTTCTGGCTTCATTAACTCTTCTAAAGTTCCCGCAGGTAAGGCTGCAAACGCTTCATCGGTAGGGGCAAAAACGGTGTAATTCCCTGCACCAGATAGGGTTTCAGTTAACCCAGCCGCTTCAACGGCTTTAGTGAAGGTACTAAAAGAGGGGTTGCTGCTGGCAATTTGGACAACGGTTTCTGACTCGTTGGAAACTAAAGCGGCATCTGTTCCAGTATTTTCGGAAGCAACAGCAGGAGTGGTGGTCGCTGTACTGGCTGTGGTATCAGCACCCGGAGAGGGGGAAGCAGTGGTGGCTGTTGTTGTAGAGGTTGTAGACTCAGGAGTCCCTGCTGCTTGTTCGGTCGCCGGTTGTTCCGGGGTGGTGTTGGTGGCAGTAGGCTGACCACAGGCTGTAAGGACAGCGACACTGCTGACGGTTGCTAATAAAGTCAGAAATTTTTGGGTTGTTTGAGCCATGCTATTCATAATTTAGGCGTTTTGTTTGTAAACAGGTACACAAACTGCTTATGTAATTCTAGGCATAGTAACATATCTTCACAAAATTTCAAGTCCTGTTGCAAAATTCAGTCTCCAAACCGCCTCAACCCCTGAAAGACCATTAAGAGATAAAAGCCAGGTTATTTTTAGGTTAAGATATGATTAATCGGTAATTAACGATATCTTAACCTTGCCGGAGGAAGAAAGATGATGAAACAATCTGACTTAGCTCCTTATCCCTATCATCGCTATAAATATCCTATATCAGAGAATGGAATTTTAAACTTCACCCAAGTTCTGCAAGAATCTTTGACTGAGGCATTAGGCGGTAACACCAGCATCGGAGAGATATCCACATTTGGTCAGCCTAAAGGCATAGAGGATGAGACGACAAAATTTATCATTAAAGATCAAAGCGGTCGCAAGATCGCTGTTGCTGTGTGTTCTTCCCCTGCATCTCCAAAGATAGTAGCGCGAGGAGTAGAATCTTCACGTCTTGCTAAACAAAGATTGGGTTCAGGCTTAGGAGATCACATTCTTCAGCCTTTATGTGAGGGGGAATGGGGTGGACTCAGTTACGCTGCCCTTCCCTATTGTCAACCTCTGAGTAATTCACGGCTTTTGTGGTATTCTCAACGTTTTTTGTTGCGTCCCTCGGTGTTCCACTGGTTAACTTGTATTGCTGAAGCCACAGCAACAAAAGCAGACTCCGATGAAATCCAGCAAAACTTTCTGATTCCGCTTAAACACTTGGTAGAATTAGACGGCATCACTGATCCTGTTCGTGCTGGAGCATACGATACTCTCGAACGTCTTGCCAAAGGAACTTGGTCTCCTTATCATGTATTAATGCACAGTGATCTTTGGAAAGGTAACGTTCTGATTGCTCCTTCCTCTGTCAACAACATTGGAAATCGACCCTGGCAAGATCGTTTTGTGATCATTGATTGGCCGGGTGGTTTAATCAAAGGATATGGGATTTATGATTTGATTCGACTAGCCCAATCTTTAAAATTAGGACAAAGGCAACTGCGTAAACAGGTTAATGCTCATTGTCAAATCTTAAATGGTGAGTTCACAGATGCTCGTTGTCATCTTCTAGCGGCTTTAAGTTACCGAGGAATGCACCTCGAAAAATTTCCGCTTGCCAGATTTGCTAAAATGGCAGATTCTTGTCTCAAAACACTTGAAGAAATTGGGGGATAATTTTAACATTTATTTTGTTAGAAAAATTGGCGTTGGGTCAACCAATAGGTGAGCATTTGTCCCCGACCCTTAACGTCAATTAAACCCCGTTCTTCAAAGTTGTATTTTCCATTGAGCAGGTTTTTGGTGGTAGCCGTGACTTGGATTTTCCCCCCTTCCCCTTGAGATTCCATACGGGAAGCAATATTAACGGCATCTCCCCATAAATCATAAATAAATTTTTTCGTGCCAATAACACCTGCAACAACCGGCCCGGTATTAATGCCAATTCTTAAATTAAAAGATTGGTTCGTTTCTCGTTGAAATCGTAGAATTTCTGCCTGCATATCTAACGCCATTTCTGCCATTGCTTCTGCATGGTCATGGCGAGGCATGGGTAAACCTCCAGCGACCATATAAGAATCTCCAATGGTTTTAATTTTTTCTAAATTGTGTTTGTCGGCTAATTCATCAAACGCCGAGAAAATTTGATTCAGTAAATCGACTAATTCCGACGGAGAAATACGGGCGGAAAATCCGGTAAAATCGACAATATCAGCAAACATAATCGTAGCTTGTTCAAAGCGTTCAGCAATAGAATGGGGATTTTGTTTGAGTTGTTCTGCAATCGATTGCGGTAGAATATTCAATAATAACCGTTCTGATTTTTCCTGTTCTGCTTTTAAGGCTTCTAAAACCCTACGTCGTTCTGTTGTATTTCGAGCGACCCAAATCACACAGTTATCAGGCATGGGAGAAACAGTTGCAGCAAACCAGACTTCATCTCCCCCAATAAAATCAGAGGAATTGGGTGCATGATGTCCAGGTTCAGTTTCGGCAGAATTTAAACTATATTCAATATTTAAAGTTTGCTTTGTTTCTAATACTCTTTGAATTTGGTCATAAAATAAAGCGGCATGACTCGGAGGAAAAACTTCAAATACACTTTTTCCCAGACGTTCCTCCGTAGGACTATATAAAACTTCCGAATTGGTGTTCACAATCTTTTTATATCGTCCTTCTCCATCAAAAACCGTAATTACATCGGTCATCGCTGCAAATAAGGCTCTTAATTCTGCTTCTGATTCTCGTAAAGCGACTTCAATCCGGGTTCTTTCGGCTATTTCTCGAACTAATTGATGGTTGGCTTCCCGTAAAGCAGCAGTCCGTTCTTCAACACGGCTTTCTAACTCCTCCATTGCCTTTTGCAGGGCAACTTCAGCTTGTTTTCGCTCATTAATATCTTCAACGGTTCCTTCATAATAAAGTAAACTACCCGCTTCATCTCGCACCGCAAACGCATTTTCTGAAATCCAAGTCAACTGTCCATCTAAGCGACGAATTTGGGATTCAAATCCTACAATTGACCCCTGTTCTTCTAAGAGTCGAACAAACTCTTGACGACGTTGGGGTTCAACATACAATCGATCTTTAATATTCGTTAAATTTTCAATTAATTCTTCAGGAGATTGATAGCCATAAATTCGAGCTAAAGCCGGATTTGCACTTAAATATACTCCTGTCGGTGTACTTTGGAAAATGCCCTCAACGGCGTTCTCAAAAATGCTGCGATAGTTGGCTTCTGCTTGTTTTAAAGCTTCTTCTGCTTGTTTGCGTTCAGTAATATCAATTCCTACAAAGAAAGCCGCTTGATTATTATTATATTTATGAGCCACGATTAAATAGTTTCGAGGTTTGCCTTTAATCACAGACATTACTTCCTGATAAGCATCTCTTTCAGACTGATTAAAAAAGCCTTGAACGAAACTATTAAACTGAAAACTAGCTTTTAAAAATCCAATATCTTGGCCGACAAAATCTTCGGGTTTTAAGTCAAAGGTTGAGGCTAAATAACGATTAACACCTAAATAACGTAAATCCGAACTAATCCAAGAAACTGTCCCCGGAATTACATCTAATACCGCTTCTAATTGATCTTGAGTTAATCGTAAGGCTTCTTCTGCATTTTTACGCGCCGTAATATCAATTCCAACCACAAAAGCCGCTTGATTATTATTATATTTTTGAGCTACAATTAAATAATGTCGTACCTGTTCATTAATAGAAACAGATAGCTCTTGAAAGGCATCAATAATCGAACTATCAAATAAATGTTGGACAAATTGAGTAAACTCAGAATTGTCTCCTAAAAACCCAATATATTGACCAATAAAATGTTCTTTAGGCAAGTTGAACATATCCGCCAACCGTTGATTCACTTCGAGATAACGCAAGTCTGAACTAATCCAAGAAACACTTCCAGGAACGGCTTCTAATACCGTTTGCAATTGATCTTTGGCAGTTTTCAAGGATTCTTCAGCTTGTTTTCGAGCCGTAATATCAATTCCAACCACAAAAGCTGCTTGATTATTATTATATTTTTGAGCTACAATTAAATAATGCCGCCATTTTTTTTGAACTTTCGTTCTAACTTCTCGGTAAGCATCAATTTCAGGACTATTAAATAAATCTTGTACAAAGTTTTGGAATTCGGAACTACCGCCTAAAAACCCAATATGTTGACCTACAAAAGCTTCCCTCGGTAGGTTAAACATCTCCGCTAACCGTTGATTCACTTCGATATAAGACAGATCTGAACTAATCCAAGAAACCGTACCGGGAACGGCTTCTAGCACCGTTTGCAATTGATCTTTGGCAGTTTTCAAGGATTCTTCAGCTTGTTTTCGAGCCGTAATATCGATTCCGACCACAAAAGCCGCTTGATTATTATTATATTTTTGAGCCACCATTAAATAATGTCGCCATTGACCCTGAATTAGGGTTCTCACTTCTCGATACGCATCAATTTCAGGACTATCAAATAAATCTTGTACAAAGCCTTGGAATTCGGAACTGGTTCCTAAAAAGCCAATATGTTGACCGATAAAATCCTCTTTGGGGAGATTGAGCATATTAGCTAATCGGTCATTTACTTCCATATAACGGAGATCAGAATTAATCCAAGAAACGTTACCTGGAACTGCATCTAAGACCGTTTGCAGTTGATCTCTAGCTATGCGGAGCGCACTTTCTGCTTGTTGATGTTGCACAATCTCTTGTACTAAATTATCATTCGCTTCTCTTAAGGCTGCCGTGCGCTCTTCTACTTTTTCTTCTAACTCTTCATTCGCTCTTTGTAATGCGAATTCAAACTGTTTTCTGATTTCAATTTCCTGTTGAAGTTGAGCTTTTGTAGCTTCTAATTCTATAGATTTTTGCTCTAATTGTTCGGCGCGTTCAATGCCTTGGCTGACTTCAGCTAATAATTCAAAAACAATATCAGAGGCATTAAAATTGGCTTCATTAAATCCTAACCAAGGTAAAGGTTTAATCGGTTGTTCACTGGTGTATAAAACCTCAAATTGCTGATTCGGTAAAACTTGACCAATTCGGCAAACTTTAGCAACATGATGATTGGTTTCTAAACGAACCAAGCCACCCGGAGCGAGGAAACGCTGTCCGTAAGAGGCAATGCGAATGCGTTCCACATCAAAGGACTCTGCTAATTCAACAGATTGTTTCCATAGATAAAGTTGACTATAAGCCGTTGCCATAGGGTCATTGGTAACCCGATCTTCTCCATAACGGTGTTTAAAGGATTGGACAAATTGATGATTTTCTGGGGTATTGAGACTTTGAAAATAATGAAAACAACTTAAATGACCAATCGCCGCATTGTGAAGTTGTTGAACTTCATCTTCCGATAAAGAAGTTGCTAAAATGGGAAGCTCAGAAGCGCGAAGCCCACTTTCATAAAATTGGCGATAAAATACTAAATTGCGATCGCCTCTTAAGGTATTAATAATAATATCCGGCTGTGCCTGCCGAATGCGGGTAATAATCGGTTCAAAATCCCGCGTCGAAGAAGGAACATAAGCTTCTCCTACAACCTGTCCCCCGTGATGTTTCAGGTGAACTTTCATCAATTTATTTAGGGTATGGGAAAACACCTGATCCCAACCCAATAAATAACACCGAATTTTTTGATTTCGCCGTAACCAACTAATCGTAGATTCAACTTGTTGATTGGCACAAAATCCGGTATAGAAAATTTGGGTACAATTTTCCAATCCTTCATAAGGCGCTGGATACCACAATTGAGCATTAAAATTTTCCAGCACTGGTTTAACGCCATGACGGCTGGCTGAAGTCCAACACCCAAATAAGGTGGTCAGATTCTCCTGTTGAATCAGTTTTTTTGCTTTTCGCTCAAACGTGAAACAGTCTGAGGCTCCATCCTCAATCATGGGCTCAATCATGTGTCCTAAAACCCCACCTTGAGCATTAATTTCGGCGATCGCCATTAATTCTGCTTCTAGCAGAGGCCTTTCCCGATAAGCCATTGCTCCACTGAGAGAATGCAGTAACCCGACTCGTACACCTGGCATAGTTGATTAACGGCTGGTAGAACTAAACTTTCAATTTCGGGTAAGATAGCCGCACCCTCAAATTCCATTACCCTGAATACCTCACCTATCGATAGACTGTCCTATCACAACAGTCTAAACTGGGATTAGCTGAAATTTCTAATCCGATAATTTAATGATCTTAGCAGCAAATTCTGATGACGTTGGTGGTTAACCGTCAACCGTAAGCTATCAACGGTTAGCCCTCAAGCGTCTAATATCGATTATCGCGTAAATATTGGAGAATCCCCTGGGCGATCGCTTGAGCCATACGACTGCGTTGAGCCGGATCACCTAACATATAGGCATCATAATTATTTGTCACAAACCCCGTTTCCACTAATACCGAAGGCATCGAGGTATTTCGCAATACATAAAAACGCGCTTGTTTAACTCCTCGATTGGGCAATTGTGAAAAACTGCTCATAATACTATTTTGAATATATTGAGCTAGACGAGACCCACTGCTGTAATAATAGGTTTCAATCCCACTGGCAGCCGCATTGGTGGCTGCATTGGCGTGAATACTGACAAACAAGGTCGCATTCATGCGATTTGCCATATCCACACGGGGTTCTAACTCAACGGTGCGATCATCCAAACGAGTCATCACCGCCTGTACCCCATTTTGTTGCAGAATCTGAGCCACCTGTTGAGAAATCGAGAAAACAACATCTTTTTCTCGCAGTCCGCTCACACCCACCGCCCCCGCATCACTACCTCCATGTCCAGGGTCAATAATCACGACTACTCGACTATTGGGAAGGGGAAGGTTAGACGGTGGAGTTGCTGAACGTGGCGGAAACGGAAACGGATTCGGATTCGTTTGGGGAGGATTAGAACGAGGGGGAAACGGTAAGGGATTAGTATTCGTTCTGGGGGGAAGAGGTCTAGGATTAGGAGTTGGAACCGTCGCAACGGGGGTACGTCCAGCCGGAGGAACCCCTAACCCTTCTCCGACAAAAGGTAAAGCCAGTTGTTTCGGACTACTTTGACTAATTTGACCCACTTCAATCCGGGTTGCGGGTTTAATTAATAACGTAAAGGTTTCCGGGTCTTCCCGACGCACCCTTGTCCAAATAATCGGACTCCCAACCTGTCGTTGGGGTAGGGAAACTCCCTCCGCTAAAGCGGCAGAAAAAAACGTAATACTATAGGACTGAGTTTCTGCATCCCAGCCACTACTATAGTTCAGGGGTTGATCCCCTTGGATCAGAAGTTGTTGGTTACGGATTTCAACGGATTTAATCGTCGCAAACCCCGCCGAAAGTTGAACGGCTGGAGGTGTCCCCCCTTGGGGCCAAACCGCCACCCCTCCGGCGGACGCTCTGGCTTGCCAATTTTGATTCCGTTTCGGGGTACTCATGGTGACTCGAACCACCGGAGGGCTGCTAGACAGTTGGGTAACTTGCGTAATCGTCACCCCATCTCGATTCACCTGTTTTCCCGCACTGGTTGACCGACTCGCCAAGGTTGCACCCAGGATATCTAAGGTCATCCAACTGCGATCTTGACTTTGTTTAAATTCAATCTCTGGCATTTTGCCTGTGGTGTGCAGCACAATGCCATTATCGCGAATTTCGACCTGAGCTAAGGTGGTATTCGCTTGATTGGGAATTGAACGATTAACCGTCTGTTGGGGCGTTGGAGGCTGCGGAGGCAGAGGGCGAGGGGTTGTCGCCACAGGATTCGGCTGTGCTACAGGGTTGGGTGTGGGTGTACCCATAGGCTGAGGCGAGGGCAGTTGTACGCTCCACTGACTAGAGGAAATGCCGCGAAACTGTACCTGTTGAGGATCGAGGGTGTAACCATTGGCTAATTCCACAACAATCCGAGCCGTTTGATTATCCACCTGACCGACTCGAATTTCCCGAATTGCACCCCCAATCACCTGCTGACGGGTAACGCCGCCTAAGCTGGTTCCGGGTAAATCAATCACTAAGCGGGTGGGGTTGGACAACAGTTGAGCTTTGGGTTGTACCCCGCTATCGGTGGTAAAGGTCAAGCGGTTTTGAGCCGTTTCAAATTGCCAAGATTGTAGTCTCGCGGCTTGGGCGGGAGAGGTCAGGATAAAAAAGCTCGTTAAACTGGGTAGTAACCAACGCAAAAATAGAGTTTTTCCCATTCGTGACACGCTAAGAACCTGAATTAATAATTGAACCTGGGTCAAGGTTTTACACTCCCACAGCCACACCAAATCGGGATTGTCTTCGCTGTCGTCAGTTGTTGGCGAACAGTCGGAAGCTCGAATCCTCACACACCGTCTGAAAAACGTTGATTTGTCCCACTGGGACAGAATCAACAAAGCGAGTGAATCATATCATAGTTTAGCGATCGCAAGTTTTATTTACATCCAGTTATTGATTAATTCGGTGAGAATTTGTCAATTGAATATTTTGTTGGGGAATCCCAATGGAAATCTGATGTTGATCAAAGGCAATTTTTAAACGCCGTCGATATTCTCGTGCTACCGGCCATTGTTGTAGAGGTTGAGTTTTAATAAAAATCCGAATTCCCATTCCGGTATGATTGAGTTCATCGACTCCTAAAACCGTTGGGGGTTCTAAAATATAAAAACTCCAGTCCGGGTCTTGCTTTAAGGTTTGAGCGACTTCATTAATCACTTGAATCGCGTGATCAACATCGGTATGATAATCCACTCTTAAGGTTAAATCGATCTGTGACCAACCATTAGAAAGATTTTCAACGCTGGTAATAATTCGGTTGGGGACAGTAATTAAATTCCCGTTTGTATTTCGCAGTTGAGTAATGCGTAAATTCATATTCTCAACTTTACCGGAGAGTTGACCAATGGTAATCACATCTCCCACTGCAAATTGATCATCAATCAGAATAAAGACCCCGGCAATAATATCTTTAATTAAATCATTGAACATAATTGATAAAGCTAAACTGATTAACCCCCCTGCGGCTAAAATACTAGCAGAATTGACTTTTAAAACCGCCAAAATCGTAATCATCCAAATGATCAACCAAACCACAATAGCAATACTTTTTAAAGTTTGAGCTAAGGTGTAAGCTCGTAAAGAGCTACGACGATAAACATTAGGATTAACACTAAAAAAAGACGAATCTTCTAAGGCGATCATAAATCGATCAATAAACAGAAGAGTTAAGCGATTAGAAAGATAGATAAAAATTGTGATCATTAATAAAATATTAATGGCTCTTAAAATTAATTGATAATAGCGAGTTTGAGGAAACAAACCTAAAATAATAAAAAAAGCCGTGTAAACGATGATAATTTTTAATATTTCTAAAACCTGACGTTGAAATGTATTCCAATTAATTTGCTTTTTAATCTCAATAAATTCTTGATTTGATTGCTCAGAATTAACATCAGTAATCGGTTTGGGTTTATCATGATTTAAGGGATGGGATGGAATATTTTCTGAGAGAATTTCCCATTTTTTCTTTAATTGTTTTTGTCGATAGGAAATTAAAGCTATTGCCATTGAAATTCCCCAGAGTAGAGAAAAAGCAATTGCAAATTTTTGCTTTAAAAAGTCAGGCTGACGTTCTGATTTAGCTTGTAAAATTCCTTCCTTAATAATCGGAATTAATTCCATAGCATGGCTTTCAGGATCAACGCCATCAATTTCAGCATCTAATGACGTAACAGTCATCAGTTCATAGGGTCTTTCTCGACCTTTCCAAGACGCATAAATTACAGGTAAATTATTTTTAATTTGATAAAAAACCTGTAAACTATTCCAGTCAAACTGACTATTAACAATAAATAAAAGTCGATTTTCTATTTTTCTAATCCGCCGATTAATCGCAGGATTTCCATTGTCATCATTACTGACACGAGGGGCACTAATTTGAAACAATTCTTGACCATCTAATCTGACAGTACCTTGTACGAAAGCGGAATCATCCCCAGGGGCGAGAAAATTGTTCAAAGAATTAGCATTTGGGACTTGTCCCCAAGCTTTCGGTATCGTGATTAAACTCAAGGTAATCAGCATTAAACTGATCAAAAAAATTCCTGGATATTTAGACTTAAAAAAACGCATTTTAACAAATAGTTAAATTAAACAGTTTAGGAAAATAAATTTAAAATTATACCCCCTAAACTTTAGAAATAGAGATCGATTGTTCACCCATCAAAATATCATTATTGAAGGTCATAGATTGGCTATCTTCCTGACAGATGGCTAAATCAAACCAGAAAGTTGTTCCCACACCTAACTCACTAATTAAATGCACTTGACTGCGATGTTTTTCAATAATATTTTTAACAATAGACAAGCCTAATCCGGTTCCTTCTAAAGTATGAACTCGATTTTCCACCCGGAAAAACCGAGTAAAAACAGCACCTTGATCTTCCGGCGCAATTCCCGTCCCGGTATCAGAAACTTCTGTGCGAATATAACGAGTTTTCTGCTTATTTTCAACTAAGTGCAAATCAACAGGACGAGGGGGAGGAGGCGAAATAATCCAGCCTCCTTTTTCAATTTCTTCAAGTTCTTGATCAATCTTGAGATCATCTTCTTCCAACAAATAAACCCGAATAATCACCCGTCCCCCCGAAGAGGTAAATTTCAAAGAATTCCCAACTAAATTGGTTAAAACTTGCAACAATAAATCATAATGTCCTAAAACCGAGGGTAAATCTGGTTCAATTTCTCGACTTAGTTCAATGCCTTTATCCTTCGCATTCAGTTGATAGGTTCTCAAGGTTTGTTCTACGACTTGTGCCATATCAACGGGTTCAAAATGATAAATGCGACAAGATTCTAATCGAGATAAATCTAACACATCATTAACTAAACGAGTTAAACGATCCGTTTCATGATTCGCCGTTGCTAAAAATTCTTGTCGTTCTTCCTCCGTTAAATCTTCCCCATAATCATGCAACGTTTCAATAAAAGATTTTATATTAAATAACGGTGTTCTTAATTCGTGGGAAACATTACTAATAAACTGACTTTTAGCGTCATTTAACTCCACTTCACGGGTAATATCCTGAATGGTCATGGCAATTCCTTTTAAACTTTCCCGATAATTCCCTTCTTCGGGATGGTTTGCCATAACATCATACCCGTCTGTTTCTAGTCTGTGGTCTTCGGTGTCTTTTTCATATAACGTACATTCCTGAACATAGGGACGTTCTGATAATTCACAAGTATTATTCGTATCATTAATACAACTATAACACAGAGGTTCTGTCCCCGGAGATTTATGTAATAAAACCGTTGTTAATAAAATTCTCAACGTGCGGTTGGTTGGTTCTCCCAAAGAACAGCGAAACTCGCCCCCCTCTAGGGTTCCACAGGCGATATTTTGTAAAGGTTCAGATAATTCTTCCGCCACTAAAGTCGGTAAAAAGTTGAGCACATTATTACCAATAACCGTTGTTCCTTCCCAGCCAAAGAGACGGCGTGCTGTAGGATTCACTAACATTAAATTCAATTCTGCATCAATTAAAACCGCCCCATCAGCAATGGTTGAAACTAAGGTTTCTAATTTCGCTTTTTCTGCTGTTAGTTCTTCAAAATTTTGCTCTTCAAAACTTTCTAGGCGTTCTGCCATTTCATTAAAGCTAGAAATTAATTCCCCTAATTCTCCCCCAAAGGGTAAATCTACCCGTTGATTAAAATTTCCCGCCGTAATATTTTTAACGCCTTGCACCAATTCCTTAATCGGTTGAGTAATGGTTAACGCATTAAAAACCGCCCCTAAAATCACCATCACCCAAATAGAAACAAACACCGCTAAAGTAACATCACGGGTTAAATTCGAGGACACCACAACGGTCGGATTTGGATTAATTCCGATGGCTAAAATGCCTAAATAACTGCCATTGTGCATCAAAGGAACAAAAACATCCGTCACTTCTCCGGCGGGAGTTAAATGTTGTCTAATCATCGGTAAATCAGCAAAATTTCCTGACTCCACACTGGCTAAAAAATTATCCGGTAATTGCATCCGTCGCCGCAGCGTTAAGGAATTTTGTACCGCCGAATCAGAAAAGGGTAAACCTAGATAAATTTCTCCCTCTTGATCCGCATATAACATATAGCGGACACTAGAGGTACTGGTGTAAAATTGACGAGAAAATCGTGCGACTTCATCCCGTTTTTCTTCAGCAATTAGAGGGGCAACATTGGCAGCTAAAAGTAACCCTAAATCTCGACCGTAACGGGTATCATTCAGACGAGCATCTTCCTGAATGGTATTAACTGCCCAAAACGTTAAACTACTCATCAACAAAGAAACCACCAGGGTTGCCCCCGCCATTAACCGAGTTTGCAGGGTAAACTCTGACCACCATTTGCCAATAATGTCACCTATTTGTTTGAGGACTCTCAGCATTTTAGGACGATTTGGGGATTGAGGGTTCGGGGGTAACTCTGGGTTCATCGGCAATACAGTTAGGGTTCCTGATTTGTCGATATACCATATTCATCTGTGGAGATGCAGAGTTTTATCCCCAGTCAGCGTTAAGTTTTGTTAACAACACTATACATCCTAACAGCAGTAATCAGTTATCAGTCATCAGTCATCAGTTATCAGTGTGTCAGGGTGGCTTGCTGTCAGATGTGGATGATTACTAAAATCTGGCTATCTCCTGAAAGCCGCGTCACTACAGACTCTAGCTTTGTGAGTGAATCAACGGTCTACCTCTTAACTGATAACTGTTAACTGATAACTGTTAACTGTTAATGGTCAACCCTAAACCCAATATCCCGACGACAGTAGAGTCCTTCAAAGTGAATACAGTCAACGGCTTTGTAGGTTTGGGTAATCGCTTCTTTGAAGGTAGGCCCAATGGCTGTCACCCCTAAGACTCGTCCGCCATCCGTGAGAATTTGGCCGTCTTGGAGTTTTGTTCCCCCATGGAAGACAATGGCCCCCGATGCTTCTGCTTCTTCTATTCCGGTGATGATTTTGCCTTTTTCATAGGAACCTGGATAACCCCCGGAGGCTAACACCACACAAACAGAAACCCCTGATTTCCAGGTGAGAGGAACTTGTTCTAGGCGTTGTTCACAACAGGCGAGTAACACTTCATCTAAGGGGGTGTCTAATAAAGCGAGAACCGCTTGGGTTTCCGGGTCGCCAAACCGACAGTTAAATTCTAAAACCTGAATTTCGCCTTCTGGAGAAATCATCAACCCGGCATATACCACCCCTCGATAATCTATTCCCCGTTGACGCAGGGTGGCTAAAGTAGGTTCTAAAACCTCTTGTTGGACACGGGGCATCAGTTCAGCCGGAACAATGGGAGTTGGGGCGTAAGCACCCATTCCTCCGGTATTGGGGCCAGTATCCCCTTCTCCGGCTTGTTTATGGTCTTGGGCGGGAACTAAGGGGCGAATGGTTAGACCGTCGGTGAGGGCAAGTACGGAGGCTTCTTGTCCAGTTAAAAAGTCCTCTACCACAACTCGCCGGTTATCCTGGCCAAATTCCCCAGCAAAAATACTATCGATGGCTGCATGGGCCATTTCAACGGTTGTGGCAACTGTTACCCCTTTTCCAGCAGCTAACCCATCCGCTTTAACCACAATAGGGGCAGTTTGCACATAAGCTTTAGCTGTTTGAGCATCGGTAAAGACAGCCGCCTTAGCTGTGGGAATTCCGGCTTCTTCCATGAAGGCTTTTGACCAAGCTTTACTGGCTTCGAGTTGCGCCCCGGCTTGGTTAGGGCCGAATACTTTAATATTGTGTTGTTGTAAATAGTCGGTAATTCCTAGGGCGAGGGGTAATTCTGGCCCGACGACAACTAAGGATATTCCCTGAGTTTCCACTAAGGTTTTGATACCTTCAAAGTCTTCAACAGAAATCGGATAATTTTGACAGCCTTTGAGGGTGGCTGTTCCCCCATTTCCAGGGGTACAAAACACTTGTTCAACGTTGGGTGACTGGAGTAATGTCCAAGCGATGGCGTGTTCCCGTCCCCCATTTCCAACGACTAGAATTTTCACGGTTTTTTGTTCTCGTATTGATGAGCAGTTTTTGATTGTACAATTGGGGCGGTTGTTTTTACATCCGGTTGAGGATTGCTATATTTTAACCGAAAAATATAACCTGAAAAAACATCTATATAACTGTCTAGGGGCGAGGCGCGCCTCGCCCCTACGATGAATTCAATTTCAAAGTATTTCTACAACTGATTGAAATTTGCCATCTATAATTTAGTAGAATTTTAAAACAGCTTTGCTTTTGAGGTTAAGCCCAATGACTGATAATTTTTATCCTTTAACCTGTGATGAAGATCTTTTATTGATTAATAAAGATACTTTTACTGTTGCTCGGTTTAAAGAATTTGCGATAGATAATTTAAGTCGATATTATAACCGTTCTCATAATAATCGTTCTATATTATTTACGATTTTTGATCTTCTTAATAATTATTACTATGAAATTGATAACAAATTAAAACTACCATTAACACAAAGCTCTTGGAGTAATATTAGTGTACCTGTTGAATGTAAATTATTAAGTTTAACTTCTGGTAAAGGCTGGATTAGTGGTAAATTAATTATAAAAAGCACGGTTAATCTTTTTCCTGAAGACTATAAAAACTTTACTTATGATTCAGATTCTTCGCCTTATCCAAAATCGGAAATTGAGATAGAATTACAATTTTGTCCCGACGAACCCGAACCATTAGAAACCTCTGATGCTTCCTTAGATGAATTGAGACAAAAACTACAAATTTATCAATAATAATAGAATTTGAGGATATTTCATAGGGTACTTTTTCTCGTTTCTCTCGTTCCCTGATTCCACCCATCGATTACAACTTAAGGCAGAAAAGCTGTTGTCAAGTGGGATAGGGAGACAGATCTAAAAGGGGTTTTTGCCGAGATTTAGGGATAACTTTAACAATCCCTAAATCTTGATTTTCCGGTGCAGTAAAGTAAGCAATAGGGTCAGATGCTTTTTGCGCTCGATTGAGCTAAGTTAAAGTGATAAAAACCCCGGAATAACATTTCGATAGAAGCGGTATCATCAGTCAGGCAGATCAGGCTTGTTGACGGCATGGTAGAGCATGATGCCATCGCGCATCAGTGAGACCTCGAATCCGTAGGCTGGTGTCTGCCGCTCGGCACTCGTTTGCGCGGTGCAGCGAACCTCAAAGATGTCGCCTGTAAGGACTTGAAATGGCGACAATGCCACATGAACGGGTGCCCAGCTCGTGTTGTCGAAAGCATCGATGACTTGGCCTGGCCCAACTTCGAGGTGAATCCATAACAGCAAGCCATCAAACACACCGTCACGGGTGGCGATGAAGCTTAGTGGGCACTCCCTCGAACGCGGTGGCTCACCGCTCTGGAAGTCGAGTGCCTCGAAGATCTGCTCCGGTGCTAGAAGACTGGCGCGGGGGATATTGTGGATCTTGTAGCGTGTCAGATCGATCACCTGCCCGAAGGTGTCGGTCATTGACGGCGCGAATGAACGGATCAGTGCCTCCGTTGCATCGTCGGGGTAGAGATGGGACGGTCGCTCCACTGGACTCACCCAGGTCTTGCAGCCTCGGGGGATCATCACCGCATCGTCTGTGAGCAGGCGTCGGGTAGCGTCGTGCAGGAAACGTGTCGCACCCTCGGCGTCGCCGATGGAGCCGATAATCTCGGACACACACACCTCCCCTAGCTCCGGCAGATCGATCTCCGTGGACAGTCCGTGGATGAGTGTCAGTTGCTCCCCGAGGCAGAGGGTCTCGGCAAGGGCGCAACCGCGCTCGTAGGCGTCGCGGTTGGCCTCGATGGCGTAAATCTTCCGTGCACCCCCAGCCGCGCAGAGTTGGGTCAGAAAGAGCCGCGAGCCCGGACCGATCTCCACCACCACCCGGTCTCGGACGGTCGCGTCAATCACCCGACGATACACCTCGTTGCGGACGCTGTCGCGCACAAGCATCTGGTAGACGGTCTCATCCCAAGACGCATGGTGGTCGGCGAGATAGGGGAAAGGCAGGCGCAGGACTTGCTTGGCGCGGATCATTGCCCAGATCTGATCGGCGAGTTCAATCTCACGTGTCACCTATGACACCTCCCTGGACTGGGACTCCAGCATGTTCATGACGGCTCCTTGCCTCTGAAGGTCGTTGTGCAATCCGCAGCCGGAGGCCACTCTTGGGTCGCGATACTGTGCCCATGTAGAGTGGTACCGACCGCTCCGAAACCGGCGTAATGTCAAAGCCTTGAAGTGCCTGGGCAAGGATGAGTTGACCTTGTATCAGCGAATAGCGCATCGCCACACAGGTGCGGCGGCCGCCACCAAACGGCATCCAGGCGAAGCGATGGCGCGTGTCCGTCTCTGCGAAGCGCTCCGGCTCGAAGCACTCGGGTCGCTCCCAGTGCTCCGGGTGATGATGAATGGCATGGGTGATTATCGAGACGATCGTGCCTGCGGGGATCGGAACCCCGTCGATCTCATCATCGGCGGTGGCCATGCGCTGGATTTGATACACGGGTGAGCAGAGCCGTAGCGTCTCCTGGATGACCATGCGGCAATAGCGCAGGCACTCAAGGTCTTCGTAGGTAGGCACGCGCTCCCCCAGAATCTGATCCACCTCCGATCGGGTACGCGCCAGAGCAGCCGGATTGTGAACCAGTAGATCCAGCATGCACCGACTCGTGACCGCCATGATCTCGTAGCTGCCGAGCAGCAGAGACACAACCTCGTCGCGCAGAAATTCATCAGTCATGTACTCGACTGCATCATCATCGACCTGGGAGAGCAGAATGCCTAGTAGATTCGTGTCCGAACCCCCGCCCTCGATATGCCGATCCATGAGCTGGGTGGTGATATCGAGCACCGCCTTGATGGCCTTCTGCTGCCGTTCCTGGCCGAACAATGGTAGCCATTGCGGGAAGCCCGATCCGATTATGCTGAGCCAGATGTGATCCATGACCACTTCGCTGTTGGCTGCAAGTTTGTCCGCCTCTTCGTTACTGATGCGCACGCCGAACATGCTTCTTACACTGGCATCAATGGCGATCCGGCTCAGGGTCGGGCCAACGTCGATGGCCCCCCCGATGCACTCAGCTGAGTCCCATTCGCGGAGGTGCTCGGTGATCACCTCAATGAGCAGCTCGCTGAGGGAGCGGATGTTGGAATTGCTAAAGTGTGGCTGAACCGTCGCCCGCTGGCGACACCAGATCTCGCTCTCGCTGTCCGCAGTGGACAGACCCTCGTTGGTTAGTTCGCGGATTGCTGCCCGAAAGCCCTGGTTGCCGCCCTTGCTGCGGTAGTTGTCAGCATTGTCCACCAGCACATACTGAGCGTGCCTCGGCTGGCATAGGGCGATGGCTTCCGTTGCACCAAGCTTGATCCGAAACAGATCGCCGTATTTCGCCCGAGCATCGAGCCAGAAGCTGGGCTGCGCCTTGGCGAGATCTGGGATCACGCCGACATATGGCCAGCCACCGATCTTGGGTAACTTTATGTCCATGGTTCGCCCCTTAGCTTAGATAGTCTTCGGCACCGCCGACACGGACGGTGTCAAGCGTGAAGCAATGGAATCCACCGGAGAATAGCCGTCGGTGCCGATGGCGAACCGGAATAGTGGTGAATCCGTGCTGCTCCAGGGTGCGTATCAATTCCGGGAACAGGGAATTGACCACAACAGTATTCTCGTTGACGGAGAGCACGTTCAGGTCGATGTAGGGGCTGGTGAGTATCAACTCGTCATCGTCATAGTGCGGAAAGATATTCTCCGTCGGTTCCGGCGGGTAAATAACATCCCACTTCTGTAGCGACTCCGGTAGCTGCTCGCGCACAGCGGGGTTGCGTAGCAGCAGCAGACCTGGGCGTAGCGGTAGAATGGTACTGTCAATGTGGTTATCGTTGAGACGATAGACTCGGTGGAAGCGGAAGCGACCTTCAAAGTGACGCTCGAGCCATTTCAGACCAAGCTCGTGATTCTCGGTGGAGACATTGACTAGGATGTCTTTACCAAAACGCAGGCATTGGGCACTGTCGAACATCATCTCGAAGCCGATATCGAACTCGGATGGCTCCTGTGAATAGACAGCCTGGATAGCCGGTACATTCTGACCAGACACATAGGATGTGTCAAACGATCGATCCGTCATCATCGGTCGCGGCATCGAAGACCAGCGCGAGCCGCCTCGGAAGTAACGATAAAAGATAGGTTTGAGCAGATCGTTCTCGAAATAGCGCGCCCGCACCTGTGGGGCTGTCTCGATGATCTCGTCCCCAACAATCATGGCTTGATCACGGACGTTGAGTGCTGGCATCGTCGTCGCTTCCCAGTAAGGGGTACGAAACGGCGTCACCTCTGTCAGCGGCGTTGGACGGTACACGGTCACCCCAGCCATCTTCAGCGCCGTGACCAGCCCTTCCACGTCTTCATTGAGCTCTTCGAGGTATTGCTTGCTGAACTTGCGCACTGGCGTGCGCTTATTGGCATCCTCCGTTGTCGCCTTGTTGTGTTCGTAGTAGGGATACCAAAACGCCGAATAGGCCTGATCATGAAAAAAGAGCTTGAATGATAGTTCAAGCTCCTGGGCGTCGTAATGAACGGGGGAGCCCACAATCACCTCTTTTAGGGGAGACCACTCATCATAGCTGTTGACTTTCATCAGTCTGTTTGGGCTTTTTGTGTCGAGGAATGAGCCTTGTAATGATGGGTCGGAAAGGTCATCGAGACCCCGACCGTCAGTGATAGCTGGATCAGAAGCCATAGGAACGATATTTTTCATTTGCACTGAGACTGTAGATGAGCTTGCTGCCTAGCAACGACAGAAACTTGAAGGCAAGGGTCGGTGCGGGCATGGTGGGCATGGCTCGCAGTGCCGAACGCGCCACATCGGGACGGGCACCGGGTCCGGTGAGGCGGTACTGAGCCGAACTGATGGGTCCGAACATCACCTTACTCCAGGTGCGGAGGTCCCTCACAAAGAGTTGACGCAGAGGCGGCTTGCAGCCGATAACCTCGGCGACGCTCTCAAGGAAGCGTAGATAGTCCGTGAGAGTCGCGAGTCGCTCGGCATCTGCCACAAAATGTTCACGATCTAGACGCCCATGGGTTTCGATGTCCCGAGTCATGTCGGTGCTGCTTGGCAACTGCTTGATACCGCTAACGAGCAGCGCGAAGTAGCGTGCCTGCATCTCGGCACAGGGGGGGATGCTACCAATACCAGGTCGCACAAAGCCGATCCACGCAAGCTCGGTACCAATGGCCGGATCGATCATGCGCTTATAGAGTCCGCGAACGCGCGTACCCATATCGACGAGATCAGGATGGTGTTCAGCGAAGAATGGAAATTGGGTCTGATAGCCTGTACACAAGACAATGGCGTCGCAATCGAAGTGGGTGCCGTCAACAAACTGCACGCGACCCGGCTCGATGCGCTCGATGTCTGGCTTGTATTCAGTGCCGTGGTGGATCAGAGCCTCAACGAAAGCACTATTCTTGGTGGAGAATCGACGAAACGCCGATAGGCCACGGGCGGCGTTGATTTCCGCGGCTCGGTGAAGCACCTTGGGATCGTCGTCCGGCCCCATGTAGGCGTCGATCAAACGCAGATTGAGCTTGAACAGCGACGATTCCATCACTGGCAGTGGAATTGCGTGGTAACACCGGCTTGAATCCACATCCGTGGGTTGACCGTTGTAATAGCGTGGAATGACGTAGCCGGGCCCTCGGCGCGTTGAAACTGCCGTCGCTTGGGCAACCTGGGCGATTTGAAGCGCGATGTCGGAACCGCTTTCACCGAGTCCGACGATCAGCACACGGCGGTGGGCGAAGCACTCTGGCCGCCAGTAGTGAGACGAATGCAGCACATCACCGCCGAAGTCATCGAGTCCGGGCCATGTCGGACTGTTGCCACGTTGGTGGCTGCCGGCACAGACAGCAACATGATCCACCTCGAATTCTTGCTCCTGAGCAGGTGGGTGATGGCTTGACGAGGCCGCTTCGATATAGGCTGGCGGCACTTGGCGGCGGGGTGTCGCAGTGCCCTCTTGCACGCTCTGTACGCGAACCCGCCAAGTGCCCGTACCCGCGTCGCGGCGGACTGAGGTCACGTGTGTGGAGCAATAAATGTGCGGGAAAAGCTCGAAGCGCGCAGCGTAACTGTACAGGTATTCAAGGTATTCGGCGCAAGTCCAAACATGGGCCTCGCCCTCCTGACTCGGGTGATCGCCAAAGCTGGTGAGCAGATTGCTGCTGACGAGCCGCAGGTCGTCGTAATGGTTTGCGAAGACACCGCCGATCATCGACTGTTGCTCGAAGACGAGCACATCATGCCCCTGCTCAAGCAACTCTTTAGCCGTGACTAATCCTGATGGCCCCGCACCAATGACCGCGATCCGCCGACGCTTGATGTCCATCTTACGCATGTTCTATCGATCTCCCATTCCACCTTGCTCTTATAACCAACTATTTCTTTGCTATAAATAATATCAGTAGACCGAAAATTTTTACGATCGCACCCTAAAAGTCAATAATTAAGAGTCAGCACCCCGCTCTAAAGAGACGGAGCTTCATGCCTCCTCTTTGGATAGTTGACCAGCTATAGTCTTAATTGACTACGTTATCGGCAAGTGTTCAAGAACCCACCAATAGATGCGTAGCTAGTCTGTTGCTCTGGAACTTAAAAGTTAAACAGTTTTACGAGGGGTAAAACAGTGATGACTGAGATAGTTACCGACCGATAACATTGGCGAAGCTAACTTTACCCTAGAAATAGGAGTGGGAGAAATCCCAAAAAAACCGGGAATCGGCAAATACAAAAATTTTTGTCGGTTCCCAATCCAATATTCACGGGGAATAAATTCCCCTGAGTCGTGTTTCCTCTCAGGTCTGAAGACGCTGAGTTTCCACACTCCCATCCTACTTTTATGATTCAATCCATTGTGGACTTACACCGTTATCCCATCCTGGACACGCAGGCCGGGGGCGGTCGCTCAGTGGTAGAGGCCTGTCATCGCCAGTTTCGTGAGACTGGCCTGTGTATGTTGCCCGGTTTCTTGCAGCCCGAAGCCCTCTCAACTATGGTCGGCGAAGCACAGCGACTCTCCGGCGAGGCCCACATCACCGAGCAATACAGAGGCTCAGACACCTCGACGGATCCGCGGGCGACCCATGCCAAATTCGGTGCTGTCGCCTATGACCGGCTGGCGGACGACTCGCTGCTCCGGGCACTCTATGAATGGGACGGCCTCACGAGCCTAGTAGAGGCGATCGTGAACCAGCCCCTCAATCGCACCTCTGATCCGCTGGTGTCTTGCACCTTGTCCTATTTCTCTCAGGGGGACGAACTGGGCTGGCACTACGACTCCAACGAGGCGACTGTATCGCTGCTGCTGCAAGCAGCGGACGAAGGAGGTGCTTTTGAATTCGTGCCGAGAACCCGCGGTCACGGAGTCGATGCCAAGGAGCGGGAACAAGCCGTGTTGGATGGGCAGGCTGAACATCTGATTAGCCCTGATCTCACAGCTGGCACTCTCTCAATCTTCAACGGTAACCAGGCCCTACATCGCGTGTCGCCCAATACCGGCAAACGCCAACGAATTGTAGCCCTGCTCAATTATGCAGCCGAAGCTGATTATGTCTTTAACGAGCAGGTTCATATGCGATTTTTCGGCCGAACAAGCCCAAGCATGAGGTTGTTTAACAGTGTAAGCTTTGTTAATAAATGCTAACGTATGCTATGGTTTAAGGTATGGCATACATACCACTCAGAAAAGCGGTCGAATTTCTGGGTCTGCATCCAAATACGTTGAGAAAATACGCTGATGAAGGGAAGATCAAAAGTATCAAAAACCCAGCAGGGCAAAGACTGTACGATGTCGAATCCTACATACGGAATACAGTTGGAGCTACCACTGTTTGCTACTGTCGAGTCAGTTCAACAAAACAACGAGACGACCTTGACAGACAAATTGCTTATATGCAATCAATCTATCCAGATGCAGAAATTGTCCGAGACATCGGTTCAGGACTTAACTTCAACAGAAAAGGATTGCAAACCCTACTGGTCAGACTTATGCGAGGCGATAAGCTCACGATTGTTGTTGCCTGTCGAGACAGATTATGTCGATTCGGATTTGAAATATTCGAGTTTATGGCACAACAAAACGGTGGAAGCATCGTGGTTCTCGAAAATTCTGTACACTGTCCAGAAGCCGAACTTACAGCCGATCTTCTCTCCATCCTTCACGTCTTTTCTTGTCGGATGCACGGACTCAGAAGTTACAGCAAAAAAATCAAAGAAGATCCGAATCTACCTAAACCCTGAACAGAGAGGATTGCTCAAACAATGGTTCGGAGTTAGCAGATTTGTCTACAACGAAACCATTAAATATTTGCAGCAACCTGACACAAAAGCAAATTGGATGGCGATTAAAACAGGAATCTTAAACGGATTACCTGAATGGGCGAAACCCGTTCCCTATCAAATTAAATCAATTGCCATCAAAGATGCTTGTTTAGCAGTTAAATCTGCTAAAAAGGGGTTTAAGGTAGATGGTAAGATTTGCAGATGTAAATTTCGGAGTCGCAAAGATGTAAAGCAATCAATTTATATCCCTAAATCTGCAATTAAAGATTGTGGGATTTACCACAGTATATTAGGAGAGTGCAAGTTGAACGAATCACTCCCTAATGATTTTAGCGATGGTCGATTGACACTAATTTATGGTGAATATTACTTGACTATTGCTACAGAAGTGCAACAATTAAACTCCGAGAATCAAGGAAGAGTTGTTGCCTTAGATCCTGGTGTTCGCACATTCATGACATTCTTTTCTGAAACATCTTTTGGTTGGCTAGGCAAAGATTCTAACTTACATATTCAAAAAATATGTTTTAAGTTAGACAAAATAGTATCTCAAATATCAAAAGCCAAGTGCAAACAGAAAAGAAACCTCAAAAAAGCAGCTAGTAGACTTCGTTGTAAAATCAAGAATTTAGTTGAGGAATTGCATCATAAAACAGCTAAATTTCTAGTTGAAAACTTTGATGTAATTTTACTTCCCACATTTGAAACATCGCAGATGGTTTCTAAGTCAAGACGTAAGCTTAGAAACAAATCCGCATTATTATGCAGATAACCACTTTACAAAACAAAACCGTCGCTCCCCTTGGTTTGGCCAGCGTCCCGGACAAGGACATGGATCCGCGCTGTCCGGGCCGAGCCGCCGCCGCTGGCATCGATTATTTCTTCTTCTACAATCTGTCTTACACCTCGATGATCGACGGCTTAAAACCCCTGCTGGCTGAACGGCGGGACACCATCGCCGTAGCCACTGGCAGCCTCAGTCGTGGCCGGAGCGACCTGCGCAGCTACCTCGATCAAGTACGTATTACACTCGATACCGAGGTGATAGACGTGTTCTATGCCGAGTGGATCCGACCGGACGATGACATGGATCAAGTCCTCGGCGAGGTCTTGGACGAACTGCACAGATGGAAAGAGCAAGGCATCATCCGTTACGTCGGTGCCTCTGTGCACAACCGCCCCCTCGCCCTCGCGCTATTGGCAAGCGACAAGGTCGAGGTATTGATGCACCGTTACAATATGGCTCACCGGGGAGCGGAAGAAGCTGTCTTGCCTACCGCCCTCCAACTGGACGTGCCAGTGGTCGCTTATACCTGCACCCGATGGGGTTCCTTGCTCCAGGGTCACGATGCTTGGACTGGAGACATCCCCGCCGCGTCGGACTGTTACCGCTATTCTCTCGACCACCCAGCCATCCACCTGGCCCTGACCGCGCCGGCGACGCTGGAAGAACTCGAGCAAAACCTAGACATCCTTCACAACCAGAGCTTAGACCCCACTACCAAACGTCGCTGGGAGGAGTACGGGACTCTGATCTACGGCGACGGTCGCGATGCCTTCGAGACAAAGTGGCTCTAGGGCGTGTCATCAAATAGGTGCGACCTAGTTTAGAATCAGTAGACTCAGTGAATTAAGTCAATCGATAGGAGTGCGGATTAAGACGCGCCGATATGCCTTGCGCGACGACCAGTGGGAGAATCAAAGACTTATTGCCGGGGCGACAGGAAACTGTCGGGGTGACAGCTAAAAACAATCGATTATTTGTCGAAGCCTTATTGTACCGTTATCGAGCAGGCATCCCTTGGCGGGACTTACCCGAAGGATTTGGAGATTTTGGTTCTTCCGTACTTGCAGTTCGCAAACTTTCACTGTTTCTCGTAAGGCGGATAAATGGTTTGTTTCTTTCGTTTTGGATGCCGAAAAAGTTACTTCAATTTATCACCCAATCGAACGAGTTGGAGTTAATTTAGGTATTTTAGTGAGATTTGGAGCAGTTTTTTGGGGCAGTAGGATGAGTCAATCGACGATCAACTGGAAACAGGGCTTTCAGCTTCAAGGGTATCATATCGAGAAACAGAATATTCGTGTTCTACTTATTGGGGATAGTGTTATCGCTGGAACGAAATTCATTCAGTGTTTTCATCGACACATCCACATCAAAGAGGCTGGCGGTGAGAAGAAGTTCGAGATAGTCAAGCAAATTACTACCGAAGCAATGGGCTGGAAGTTCCTATTATTCCTCACAGATGAACTCTCTATCGATGTTGATTTCATATTTATATTTCTTCATGCTGCGGAAACAATAGCAAAACCATCTGAGTTTAGGCATGTGTATGCGTTATTCAGTTACCTTTATGCTTCTGCTAGTGATGGTAAAATGCCGCATGTAGTTATCTTCCGAACCCCAACAGGCAGTAGCTACGGTGAGTTTAAGCGTGAATTATGCCAGCTTGAAGCCAGGGTTCACCAAGAGCTAGGAGCTTCTCTTGTTGAAATTTATTCTCCTCAGACAGACCTGCGGGAAGATGAAACCCATTACACACAAGAAGGTATATTGAATCTGTCAAAGAGCATCTCAGAACTTTGTGATCAGCTGCAGAGAGTTCAGGTGTTTAATGAAGCGGGCGACTTGAAAGGTTTTCTCAGCAACTCGTTGAAGCTCAACGTACTAAGGAAAAAGACGGCAAGGTCTGGTTCTTCTGAGGACATTTGTCGCTTAATACTAGAGCCATCTTTCCGAGATGTAGAGTATTTGTTTCCTCATGAATCCATTCAGGTAACAGGGGTTGGGAAGGAGGTTCTTTGCTTGTGTTTCATTGGTCCTTATTCTGGGGTTATAGCTGTTCGCACAGTTTCGGATTCTCATGCAATCACGCTTTCAGACTCATGGTGCACCGTATCCCGTCCGTATGTTGTATCTCTCTGTTGTTCTGAGGAGAGTGTAGAGCATCTCTTGGAGATTACACTGACTGACAAAATACCCAAAGTGCAAAAGTACACATTGTCTGAACGCTTCGATCATGAGCCATTGATCGACCAAAGCAAGAAGTCATTCGAGTTCGAGATTTCTAACTACAGATATGCTGGACCTACGTTGTTCCCATTTGTGGCTTTTTGTATTATCGATTATTGAAGCTATTCGGCGGCGACATGTCCCTATTTTTTTAATGGAACAAGACCGCTCTTTTTTACCATATTGTGACTTGAAGAAGAAATCTGGCAGCATTGAGGCGGGAAAATCGAGGTGAAAACGATCCTTAGCCACAATAGATCATCTGATCTGGAGAGCAAACTTAAGCGTGGCTTTCTGCTCTTGCTGCAATCTCCTTAACCAATAACAGGTAAACCTGCCAAAGCCATCGCCACTTCTTCTGGACTATACTCAGTATCTACCAATTTTCCAGCTTGATAATCCATATAAGCCTGCATATCGAAATGCCCGTGACCGCAAAGATTAAACAAAATCACCTGACTTTCCCCAGACTCCCGACATTTTAAAGCCTCATCAAGAGCCACTTTCACAGCATGATTCGCTTCTGGAGCAGGTAGAATCCCCTCAGCACGAGCAAAAGTCAATCCCGCCGCGAAACAACCTAACTGATATTCCGCACACGGTTTCGCTAATCCCAAATTCACGATATGACTAACCAAGGGAGCCATCCCATGATAACGCAAGCCACCTGCATGAATGCCTTCCGGTACAAACGTGCTACCCAAAGTGTGCATTTTTACTAATGGCGTTAAGTGAGCCGTATCGCCAAAATCATAAGCGTATTTGCCACGAGTCAGAGTTGGGCAAGCCGCAGGTTCTACAGCAATAATCTCCACATCTCTTTCACCTCGTAGCTTTGCACCCAGAAATGGAAAAGCAATGCCAGCGAAATTACTCCCCCCACCCGTACAGCCGACTATAATATCTGGATAGTCACCTGCCATTTCCAGTTGTGCTAAAGCTTCCAAGCCAATTACGGTTTGGTGCAGTAAAACGTGGTTAAGAACGCTACCCAAAGCATACTTAGTCCCGTCATCTTGGGCGGCAATTTCCACCGCTTCACTAATCGCAATTCCCAAACTCCCCGTGCTATTTGGGTGTGATGCTAAAATTGATCGCCCAGCCTGCGTTTCTTCGCTGGGACTAGCTACAACTCTTGCTCCGTAAGTTTCCATCAACGCACGACGATAGGGCTTTTGCTGATAGCTGACTTTCACCATATAAACTAACACTTCCAGCCCAAACAATGCCCCCGCAAATGCCAGGGAAGAACCCCACTGTCCGGCTCCGGTTTCCGTTGTTAATCGTTGTACCCCTGCTTGTTTGTTATAGTAAGCTTGTGCAACAGCAGTATTCGGTTTATGACTTCCGGCCGGGCTAACACCTTCGTATTTATAGTAAATTTTGGCGGGAGTATCGAGGGCTTTTTCCAATCTGCGAGCGCGATACAGTGGAGTAGGGCGCCATTGACGATAAATAGATTGTACTTCGTCTGGTATTTCAATCCACCGTTCCTGAGTAACTTCCTGTTCAATTAAACTGGGCGGAAATAGGGGAGCCAAGTCATCGGGAGTAATGGGTTGACCTGTACCGGGATGAAGGACAGGGGGTAGAGGTGTGGATAAATCTGCCTGAATGTTATACCAAGCAGTAGGCATTTGATCTTCTGACAACAGGTATTTGATAGTGTCCATTCTAGTTTGGAAAGATTTTTGAGTTCAGCTTTTTATTGTCGCTGATCGTTTGCTCTGGAGAGCGACTAATGAGAAAATCGACATAACTCGTCAAATCAACCTCTGGCTGCACGTTGAATTCTTCACCCGAAAAAACACTAACTTGTCCCTTAAGCTGACGTTTGACTTCTAACAAAACGGGATTGATAATCGCTTCAGAACGGGCTTTTTCACTCCCCACTGCGATCGCATTCTGTCAAAGCAATACAATTAGGGTGCGTTATATTTCATTAACACACCCTACAAACTAACCCATCAGGCGATGCCTGCACTGGGCTGCGCCTACGCACTTCTTACCACTTTTTCGGTATTTTGTTCTGAATTAAGTAGGCTGGCATAAATAAACACCATTTTCTGTAATGCTTTCAAAGCAACCCTGTTGTTCAAGGCGATCGCTAGAGAATCAGGAGGTTTAGGTTGTTGGCAAACCGTTGAGACTTTCATCCGCAGATAAAGAACCGTTAATCTTTAATCCCACCAATAGGAAATAATCACGGCATCTGTTCGATGGGGAAAATCGGGGTTCCAGAGTGCTTTTTTCAGCCGCCATTCTAATTGGCGTAGAAATAGCGAATTTCTACGCCAGGTTCTTACATTTAGCTTTGGATCTCTAACAATTTAATCGCCTTCAATGCAGAATTAATGATGCAGCGTGTAGAATTTTTCCACACAGCGAACAAACATTTCTACACCCATTCCTAAGACGGTTTCATCAAAATCAAAACAAGGATGATGGTGAGGAAAATCCAACTTTTTATCGGGATTTGCTGATCCTAAAAAGAAATAACAACCCGGAACCGCTTGCAGAAAATAAGAGATATCTTCGGCTGCCATAGTTTGACATTCAGGCACAATTCCCTCCGGAGTTTCTACCACTGTTTCCGCTACGCTTTGTACCAATTCCGCGATCCGTTTATTATTAATAACAGGAGGATATAAAGGCGCGTAATTGAGTTGATAAGTAGCTCCATGACTCTGACAAATACCAGCAATAATTTGTTCAACACGTTTGCCAAAAAAGCCTTGATAAGCGGGATTAAAATATCGAACCGTTCCCAGCATTTTAGCACTATCAGCAATCACATTATCGGCTTTTCCAGCCTGAAGGGAACCAACTGAAACCACCGCCGCATCTAAGGGATTAACATTGCGAGAAACAATCGTTTGTAACCCTAAAACAATCTGAGAAGCAACTACAATGGAATCAATGGTTTGATGGGGAATAGCACCATGTCCCCCTTTTCCATAAATTGTACATTGAAATTTCTCAACGGCCGCCATTAACGCCCCACTGCGAACGCCAATAGTTCCCAAGGGTAAATTATTCCACAGGTGTAACCCAATTAAAGCATCCACATCCGGGTTCTTTAAAACCCCCGCTTCAATCATCGGTTTAGCACCTCCTGGCCCCTCTTCGGCGGGTTGAAAAATAATTTTAACGACGCCTTGAAAACAATGGCGATGATGAGCTAAATAATAGGCAGTTCCTAACGCAATTGCGGTGTGACCATCATGACCGCAGGCGTGCATAATTCCTGGGTGTTGAGACTGATAAGGAACATTATTTTCTTCTTGAATGGGTAAGGCATCTAAATCAGCACGAATGGCTAAAACTGGCCCTGGTTTTCCACTATCAATGGTGGCAACAATTCCGGTTTTGGCAATTCCAGTTTGATGATCAATTCCCCATTTTTTCAGGTGTTGAGAGACAAATTCTGCTGTTAAGGTTTCGGTAAATCCCAGTTCAGGATACTGATGTAAACGGCGTCGCCATTCTACTAACTGGGGTTGTAAATTACGAATATCCAGTCGGAGTTGGGATACATGAACTGAATTTAAGCTGGGAATTGTAGAAACCATTGGCGTGCAGAAGATCTAAAAGCTATATTAAGATGTGCTATTAATTATAACATTTGTCAACAAATGAGTTCTAATTCCTCTGCCTCAAAATCAGAGTCCCTTAAAGGTCGAGTCTGGGTTGTGGGGTATCAGATGGAAAATCTTTCCCCCACAAGGGGATTAAGAAAAAATCGTTTCTAAGTCTAAATTAGACGCAATTTGAGCCAATTTTTCCCGATCTGTAAGCGTATTCAGATAGGGCAAAATTCCTAAAATGGGAATTTGGGTTAAAGATTCTATCAGATCAATGGGAGTCCAATTTTGAATTTCTTCTGGAGAACAAGGGTCAACACAATTTAAAACCAATCCTTGCAATAATACCCCCATTTGTCGAGCTAAAGCTACATTAGCAACGGCTTGAGCGATCGCCCCTAACCGCACCGGAACCACTATAATAGTTGGTAAATGCCAATCTCGTGCTAAATCAGCCACCGTTAATTCAGGGGTAATCGGAGATCCTAATCCTCCTAACCCTTCTACTAATACAAAATCTCGGCTTTGTTGTAATTGACAAAACTGCGACCAAACTAACTTTAAATCGACTGTTTTACCTTCCAATTCTGCCGCAATGGGAGGAGCTAGAGGGGCTTCAAAGTGTAAAGGATTAATTTCATCAATCGATTGATTTAAAGCAAAATATTGGTGATAAAATTCTCGATCTCCAATCCCCGTTTGCATCGGTTTAAAAACCCCTAAACTCCGCGACAAATCATAAGTTTGCCAATAGGAAATTAACGCACTGGTTAATACCGTTTTACCCACATTCGTATCCGTTCCCGCCACCAATAAACTCTTTTTTACCATTTCCTTAATTAGAATTTTTGTTAATATTAAATATACCAAAACTCATCCCTCATCCCCC